>CANMWW010000006.1 GCA_947500965.1 Alphaproteobacteria bacterium | reverse complement strand
GTGCGCGTCACCGCCTCGATGAACCTCGTCGCCTTCGCCGACGACGGCGTCGACTGCGCGATCCGCTACGGGCTCGGGCAGTATCCGGGGCTGGTCGTCGAGCGCATGCTGAGCGAGAGCGTCGTGCCGGTCTGCAGCCCGGCGCTGCTGCGCGGGCGCAAGGCGCGGCTGACGCGCGCCTTCCTCGAGGGCGTGACCCTGCTCCACGACGACAGCCCGGAGCAGGACGCCAGCTGCCCCAGCTGGGGCATGTGGCTGAAGGCCGCCGGCATCGACGGGGTCGACGCGCGGCGCGGCCTGCACTTCAACCAGGCGAGCCTCGTGCTCGAGGCCGCGATATCGGGGCGCGGCGTGGCGCTGGCCAAGGCCCAGCTCGCCCGCGACGACCTCCGCCAGGGCAGGCTCGTCCGCCTCTTCGAGACCAGCCAGCCCGTCGCCTTCGCCTACTACTTCGTCTGCCCGCCGGCCAAGGCAGGCCAGCGCAAGGTCGCCCTCTTCCGCGACTGGATCATGCGCGAGGCGCTGGCGGGGGACGCGCCGTCCCCGCCGCGCGCGCCACGCCGCCGGCGCGCGCGCTAGGCGCGCCCGAGCAGGCGGTGCGCGCGCTCGCGCACCCGCTGCATCACGACGTAGAGCGGCGGGATCACGAAGATCCCCACCAGCGACGCCGCGATCATGCCGGCGAATACCGCCGTGCCGACGCCGCGGCGGCTGGCCGCGCCCGCGCCCGTCGCGATCACCAGCGGCACGAGGCCGAGGATGAAGGCGAAGCTCGTCATCATCACGGCGCGGAAGCGCAGCCGCGCCGCCTCGATCGCGGCGGCGACGATCTCGCGGCCCGCCCGGCGCTCCTCCATCGCGAACTCGACGATCAGGATGGCGTTCTTCGCGGCCAGCGCGATCAGCACCACGATGCCGATCTGGGCGTAGAGGTTGTTGTCGAGGCCGGCGAGGTTGATGCCGACGAGCGCGCCGGCGAGGCCGATCGCCACCGAGAGCAGCACCGCAACCGGCATCGTCCAGCTCTCGTAGAGCGCGACGAGGAAGAGATAGGCGAAGAGCACGGCGAGGCCGAGCACGACCACGGTCTTGCCCGCGGCCTCCTTCTCCTGGAGCGCCGTGCCCGTCCACTCGTAGGAGAAGCCCGCGGGCAGCACGCGCGCGGACAGGCCCTCCATCGCGGCCAGCGCGACGCCCGAGCTGTAGCCCGGCGCCGGCCCACCCAGCAGCGTCACGCTGCGCTGGTTGTTGTAGCGCGTGAGGTATTGCGGCCCGAGCACGGCGTGGACGTCGGCGACCACGCGCAGCGGCACCATGTCGCCGGCGCGGTTGCGCACGTGGATGCGGAAGATGTCCGGCACCTCGTCGCGCTCCTCGGCCTCGCCCTGCACCATCACCGACCAGGTGCGGCCGAACAGGTTGAAGTCGTTGACGTAGTAGCCGCCGAGCATCGCCTGCATCGCCTGGAAGACGTCGCTCACCTGGATTCCCAGCGCCTGCAGCTTCTCGCGGTCGAGGTCGAGGCGCAGCTGCGGCGCGGAGGCCGAGAAGGTCGAGAAGACGCCGCGCAGGTAGGGGACCTGCGCCGCGCCGAACATCATCGCGCGCGTCACCGCCGCGTGGTCCTCGACCTTGCCGCCGGAGAGGTCGTTGAGCTGGTACTCGAAGCCCGAGCCGGTGCCGAGCCCCATGATCGGCGGCAGGTTCACCGGCAGGATGTTCGCGGCGGGCACGCCGGCGGCGAGGCGGCGCACGGACTCGATCGCGGCGAAGACGCTCTCGCCGGCGCCGCGGCGGTCCTCGAAGTCCTTCATCGACACGATCATGAAGGCGGCGTTGGAGAGCGCGAGCGAGTTGAAGAAGCTGAAGCCCGGCACCGCGACGACCTGCCTGACGCCAGGCAGCGCCGCGACCGCCTTCTCGACCTGCTCGACGACCTGCAGCGTGCGGTTCGCCGAGGCGCCGTCGGGCAGCTGCAGCTCGACGAAGAACGCGCCCTGGTCCTCCTCCGGGAGGAAGCCGCCGGGCGTCGTCCTGAAGAGGATGCCCGTCCCCGCGCCCGCCGCGGCGACCGCGACGAGCGAAAGGACCGCGACGCGCACGAGCCGCCGCACCGCGGCGACGTAGCCGTCGCGCGCATGGTCGATGCCGCGCATGATCCCGCCGATGATCCGGTTGCGGCCGTGGCCGCGCCGGAGGATGAGCGCGCAGAGCGCGGGCGACAGCGACAGCGCGTTGACCGCCGAGATCAGCATCGAGACCGAGACGACGACCGCGAACTGCTGGAAGAGCTGGCCGGTGATGCCGGGGATGAAGCCCACCGGCACGAAGACGGAGAGCAGCACCAGCGTGATGGCGAGGATCGGCGCGGTGATCTTGGCCATGGCGCGCTTGGTGGCGTCCGCGACCGAGACGTCCGGGTCGTGCTCGAGCTCGTGCTCGACCGCCTCGACCACGACGATGGCGTCGTCGACCACGATGCCGATGGCGAGCACGACCGCGAAGAGCGAGACCGTGTTTGCGGTGAAGCCGAGCGCCAGCAGCGCCGCGAAGGTGCCGACCAGCGCCACCGGCACGGCGATCGTCGGCACGAGCGTGGCGCGCAGGCTGCCGAGGAAGAGGAAGACGACCAGGACCACGAGCACGAAGGCCTCGAGCAGCGTGTGGATCACCTCCGACACGGTGTCGCTGACGAACTTCGTGGAGTCGTAGAGGACGGTCTGCGCCACGTCGTCCGGGAAGCGCGCCTCGAGCCCGGCCAGCGCCTTGCGGATCGCGGCGGCGGTCGCGATCGCGTTCGCGCCGGGCGCCTGGTAGATGGCGATCGTGGCCGCGGGCTTGCCGTTGAAGCGCGAGTAGGAATCGCTGTTCTTCGCCCCGAGCTCGAGCCGCGCGACGTCCTTGAGGCGCACCATCGCGCCGTCCGGCGTGGCGCGCACGACGATGTCCTCGAACTCGGCCACGGTGACCAGGCGGCCCTGCGCCTGGATGGAAAGCTGGAACTGCTGGTCGTCGCCGATCGGCTGCGCGCCGATGCGCCCGACCGCGGCCTGGACGTTCTGGCTGCGGATCGCCGCGACCAGGTCGGCGGTGGTCATGCCGTAGGCGACCAGCCTGTCGCCACGGACCCAGACGCGCAGCGCGTATTCCAGCGCGCCGAAGAGGTTCGCGGAGCCCACGCCCGGCACGCGGGCGAGCGTGTCGAGCACGCTGATCGTCGCGTAGTTGGACAGGAAGAGCGCGTCGCGCGACCCGCCCGGCGAGTGGACGACGACCGCCTGGAGCAGCGCGGAGGACCGCTTCTGGACGTTGATGCCCGCGCGGTTGACCTCCTCGGGCAGCTTGGCCGAGGCGAGCTGCACGCGGTTGAGCACGTTGACCGCGTTGAGGTCCGGGTTCGAGCCGACCGCGAAGGTGACGGTGAGCGAGTAGCTGCCGTCGTTGCCCGAGACGCTCTTCATGTAGAGCATCCGGTCGACGCCGTTGACCTGGGACTCGATGGGCTGCGCCACCGTCGCCTCGACCACCGCGGCGCCCGCGCCGGGATAGGACGTGGTCACGCTGACCTGCGGCGGCACGATGTCCGGGAACTGCGCGACGGGGATGGCGGCCATCGCCAGCAGGCCGGCGATGGTGATGACGATCGAGATGACGCAGGCCAGCCGCGGCCTGTCGACGAAGATCGCGGAGATCATGGCGCGCGCCGGGCCGGGAGGCGCGTCAGCCGCGCGGGCCCGGGGGCGCGTCGGTGGCGACCACCGGCTGGCCCGGGCGCACGCGCTGGATGCCCTGCACGACGACGCGGTCGCCCTCCGCGATCCCGTCGAGGACCGCGGCGTAGCCCGCGCGCGCGGCGCCGAGCTTCACGCGGCGGACCTGCGCCTTGCTCTCGCGGTCGACGACCAGCACGAAGGCGCCGGCCTGGTCGAGCTGCAGCGAGGCCTGCGGGATCATCAGCGCGCGCTCGGGCCGCTCGCCCTCGACGACGACGCGCACGGTCTGGCCGTCGATGAGCTCGGCCCGCGGGTTCGGGAGCCTGGCGCGCACGACGACGGTGTCGGTGCTGCGGTCGGCCTGGACGTCGGCGAAGTCGATGCGGCCGGGCTCGGCGTAGAGGCTGCCATCGGCGAGGCGCAGCCGCACCACGAGGCCCGCCTCGCCGCTCGCGCGGGCCTTGCGCTGGGCCTCGAGGAGCTCGCGCGCGGATACCGGGAAGGCGACGTGCACGGGGTCCTGGCTCACGATCGTCGCCAGCACGCCGGAAGCCGGGTTGACGAGGTTGCCCTGCGTCAGCGCGGCCTCGCCGATGCGACCGGAGATCGGGGCGACGATGCGCGTGTAGCCCAGCGCGAGCTCCGCCTGGCGCTGCGAGGCGCGCGCCGCGAGGAGCTGCGCGCGCGCGCGCGCCTCGTCGGCCACGCGCTGGTCGACGGTCGACTGGGCGATGTTCTGGTTGCGCGACAGCTCGCGCGCGCGCTGCAGCTGCGACGTCGCGTCGGCGAGCGTCGCCTCGGCCTTGGCCACCTCGGACCTGGCGAGGTCCAGCGACGCCTCGAACTGGTCCGGCTCGATGGAGAAGAGCAGGTCGCCGGCGGCGACCATCGCGCCCTCGACGAAGCGGCGCTCGCGCAGCACGCCCTCGATCCGGGCACGCAGCTCGACCCGCTCGAGCGCGCGCACGCGCCCGACGAACTCGCGCTGCTGGGTGAGGGCGCGCATCTCCGCCCTCGCGACCACCACCGCGGGCGCCTGCCCCGGCGCGGGTGCCTGCGCCATGGCGTCCGGCGCGACCGACCAGAGGCCGGCCGCGGCGAGCACGACGCGCGCCGCGCGCGCCGCGCCGATGCGCAGGACGCCCATGCGTTCTCCTCCCCTTGCCACGCGGCCGGCCGGCCGCAGGCCGCGTCAGCCCTTCTCGGACGCGCCGGCCGAGGCCTGCTGCGTCGTGCTGGCCTTCTCGACGATGCGCGCGCTCTTTCCGCGGCGACCGCGCAGGTAGTAGAGCTTCGCGCGACGCACGTCGCCGCGGCGGATCACCTCGATCGAGTCGATGCGCGGGCTGTAGAGCGGGAAGACGCGCTCGACGCCCTCGCCGAACGAGATCTTGCGCACGGTGAAGTTCGACGACATGCCCGCGCTCTTGCGCGCGATGCAGACGCCCTCGTAGGCCTGGACGCGCTCGCGCGTGCCCTCGATGACCTTCACGTTGACGCGAAGCGTGTCGCCCGGGCCGAACTCCGGCACCGTGCGGCCGAGCTTCTCGATCTGCTCCTTCTCGAAGTTCTGCAGCGTGTTCATGGGGTGGTTTCCTTTCCTGCTGTCGTGTTCCAGGCCGCGCGGCCGCCCCTTGCGGCGCGCGCGACGTAGAGGTTCCAGAGATCCGGCCGGCGTTCGCGCGTGAGGCGCTCGGCCTCGGCGCGGCGCCAGGCGCGGATCTTCTCGTGGTGGCCGGAGACGAGCACCTCCGGCACGGCGCGCCCGGCCCAGTTGGCCGGCCGCGTGTAGTGCGGGTATTCGAGCAGCCCGTCGGCGAAGCTTTCCTCGTCGGCGGAGAGAGCCTCGCCCATGACGCCGGGCAGCAGCCGCACGCAGGCGTCGACGAGGGCGATGGCGGCGGGCTCGCCGCCGGACAGGACGAAGTCGCCGAGGCTGAGCTCGGCGATGCCGCGCGCGTCGAGCACGCGCTGGTCGACGCCCTCGAAGCGGCCGCAGAGCAGCGTCGCGCCGGGGCCGGCGGCGAGCTCGCGCACCAGCGCCTGGTCGATCCGGCGGCCGCGCGGGCTCATGTAGAAGGCGGGCAGCCCCGGCGGGGCCGCCGCGAGCGCGGCGTCGACCACGTCGGGGCGCATGACCATGCCGGGCCCGCCGCCGCACGGCGTGTCGTCGACGCTGCGGTGGCGGTCCTGGGCGAAGGCGCGGATGTCGGAGACCTCGAGCCGCCAGTCGCCGCGCGCCGCGGCGCGGCCGGCCAGCGAATGGCCGAGCGGGCCGGGGAACATCTCCGGCAGGATGGTGAGGACATGCGCGGTCCAGGTCATGGCTGCCCCGGCTCCTCGCCGCGCGCCTCGACCTCGGCCGGCGGGTCCACCACGACGCGCCCGGCCTCGACGTCGACCTCGCCGACCATCGGCGCGGCGAAGGGCAGGAGCAGCGACTCCAGGCCAGGCCGCTCGATCTCCAGCACGTCGCCGGCGCCGTAGTTCACCACGCGCGCCACGCGCCCGACCTCGTCGCCCGCCGCGGTGACCGCGCGGAGCCCGACGAGGTCGGCGATGTAGACCTCGCCGCGGCGCGGCCGCGGCAGCTTCGCGCGGGGCACGAAGAGCTCGATGCCCTTCAGCGCCTCGGCGGCGTCGCGCGTGTCGACGCCCTCGATGCGCGCGATCGCGAGGCCGCGCGCCGCGCCGCGCACCTGCAGGGCGAAGCTGCGCGCGCCCGACGCGTCGGTGAGCGCGCCATAGCGCGCGAGCGCGCGGGGATCGGAGGTGAAGGCCTTCACCTTCACCTCTCCCCGCACGCCGTGCGCGCCCGTGACGACGCCCAGCATGACCCGCCGCTCGCTCAACCCGCCGCTCCGCGCGCGCCCGGGCTCAGGCCTGCGCCGCTTCCGCCGCCTTGGCGGCGGCCTCGGCGGCGGCCTTGATGCGCTCCTGCGCCTTCGCCTTCGGGGCGGACTTCTTCGGCGTCTCGTGGATCACGGGCTTCGGGCCCAGCGAGGCCTGGTGCAGGAACAGCGCGACGCGGTCGGACGGGGTCGCGCCCTTCGACAGCCAGTGCTTGATGCGCTCGACGTCGAGGACCACGCGGTCCTTGTGGCCCTTCTCGAGCATCGGGTTGTACGAACCGACGCGCTCGACGAAGGCGCCGTCGCGCGCCTTGCGGCTGTCGGCGATCACGATCTTGTAGAACGGGCGGTGCCTGGTCCCTGCGCGGGACATGCGGATCTTGAGGGCCATCTGTCGTCTTCGTCCTTCTTCGGTAGGTTTTGCGTGGATCGTCGGTGGTGGGTACTGGCCGCGCGCCTCAGCGGCGGAAGAGGTTGGAGATGCCGGTCCGCATCAGGCCCTTCTGCCCGAGCTTCGAGACCTGCTTCATCATCCGGCTCATCTCCATGTACTGCTTCACGAGCCGGTTCACGTCCTCGACGCTGGTGCCCGAGCCGGCCGCGATGCGGCGGCGGCGATTGGCGTTAAGGAGCTTAACGTCGCGGCGCTCGGCCCTGGTCATCGAGCCGATGATCGCCTCCTGGCGGCGGATCATGCGGTCGTCGACCTTCGCGCCGTCGAGCTGCGCCTTCACCTTCTGGACGCCGGGCAGCATGCCCATCACGCCGCCGAGGCCGCCCATGCGGCGGAGCTGGCGCAGCTGGCCCGCCATGTCCTCGAGGTCGAACTCGCCCTTCTGGACCTTGCGCGCGAGCTTCTCGGCCTCTTCCTTCTCGACCGTCTCGGCGGCCTTCTCGACGAGGCCGACGATGTCGCCCATGCCGAGGATGCGGCCGGCGATGCGGTCCGGGTGGAAGACGTCGAGCGCGTCGAGCTTCTCGCCGAGGCCTATCAGCTTCACCGGCCGGCCGGTGACCGCGCGCATGGACAGCGCGGCGCCGCCGCGCGCGTCGCCGTCGACGCGGGTCATCACGATGCCCGTGACCCCGATCTTCTCGTTGAAGTTCGTCGCGACGTTGACCGCGTCCTGGCCGGTCATGGCGTCGACGACGAGCAGCGTCTCGGCGGGCTGCGTGGCGTCGCGCACCGCCGCGGCCTCGGCCATCAGCTCCTCGTCGATCGACAGGCGGCCCGCGGTGTCGAGCAGCACGACGTCGAAGCCCTCGACGCGGCCGCGCTCCATGGCGCGGCGCGCGATCTCCACCGGCTGCTGGCCGGCCACGATGTCGAGGGTCGGCACGCCCGCCTGCTCGCCGAGCACGCGCAGCTGCTCCTGCGCGGCCGGGCGGCGCGTGTCGAGCGAGGCCATGAGGACCTTCTTGCGGTCCTTCTGGACGAGGCGCAGCGCGAGCTTGGCGGTGGTCGTCGTCTTGCCGGAGCCCTGCAGCCCGACCATCAGCACCGGCACCGGCGGCACCGCGCGCAGGTTGATCTCGGACGCGGTCGAGCCCAGCGTCTCCACGAGGTGGTCGTGGACGATCTTCACGACCATCTGGCCCGGCGTCACCGAGCGGACGACCTCCTGGCCGATCGCGCGCAGCCGCACGCCGGCGATGAAGGTCTTGACCACCGGCAGCGCGACGTCGGCCTCGAGCAGCGCCAGGCGCACCTCGCGCAGCGCCTCGTCGACGTCGCCCTCGGAGAGGGCGCCGCGACCGCGCAGCCGGTCGAAGACCTTGCCGAGGCGCTGGCTGAGGGACTCGAACATGGCGTCGGGGCCGGGGCCCCAGGATCCTTTCGCCCAAACGCGTTCGACCCCGGCGGGCGCGACGCGCTGACCGGGGTAGCCGCCCCGCCTCCGAGGCCGGGACCGGCCTGTCGTGCGGGGTGGCCCAAGGGGTTCGGGTTTTCCCTTGAACGATCGGGTTTCTAGAGGCGGGCCGGGCGCGGGTCAAGCGGCCCGCGGCGCCGGGCGAATTGTCCCGCCCTCGGCTTTCCTCATATATACCGGCGCCATGAGCCCCCAGGTCCCCGCCGGTCGCCGCCGCTTCACGAAGATGCACGGCCTCGGCAACGACTTCGTCGTCATCGACGCGCGGCGCGACCCCCTCGCCCTCGACCCGGCGATGGCGCGGCTGGTCGCCGACCGCCGGCGCGGGGTCGGCTGCGACCAGCTGATCGTGCTCGAGCCCCCGGCCGACCCGGCCGCCGACGTCTTCATGCGCATCTACAATCCGGACGCGAGCGAGGCCGGGGCCTGCGGCAACGCCACGCGCTGCATCGCCGACACGCTGATGCGCGAGGCGGGGCGCGACCGGGCCGTGGTCCAGACCATCGCCGGCCTGCTGCCCGCCGAGCGCGTGGCCGGTGGCCTGGTGAAGGTCGACATGGGCCCCGCGCGCCTGGGCTGGCGCGACGTGCCGCTGGCGCGGGACTGCGACACGCTGCATGTCGAGGCCGGCGCCGGCGCGCTGCGCGACCCGGCCTGCTGCTCGATGGGCAACCCCCACGCCACGTTCTTCGTCGCCGACGCGGACGCCATCGACCTCGCGGCCCTCGGCCCGCGCATCGAACGCCATCCCGCCTTCCCCGAGCGCGTGAACGCCGGCGTGGTGCAGGTGCTCGCGCGCGACCGGCTGCGCTTCCGCGTCTGGGAGCGCGGCGCCGGCATCACCGAGGCCTGCGGCAGCGGCGCCTGCGCGGCGATCGTCAACGCCGCGCGGCGCGGCCTCTGCGACCGGCGCGCCACGGTGGTGCTGGACGGCGGCGAGCTCGGCATGGAATGGCGCGAGGACGGCCACGTGACGATGACCGGGCCGGTGGCGACCAGCTTCACGGGCGAGCTCGCCCTGGCATGACGGCGCCGGTCGAGGTCGTCAATTTCGGCTGCCGCCTCAACGCCGCCGAGTCAGAGGCGATCCGCGCCCTCGCCGAGGGCCGGCTCGCGCGGCCGACCTTCGTCCTCAACACCTGCGCGGTGACAGCCGCCGCCGAGCGCGACGCCAGGCGCGAGGCGCGCCGGCTCAAGCGCCTGCATCCCGGCGCCGACATCGTGGTCACCGGCTGCGCCGCGCAGCGCGACGCCGCCGGCTTCGCCGCGATGCCCGAGGTCGCGCGGGTCCTGGGCAACTCCGAGAAGCTCGACCCCGCGAGCTGGGACGGCGCCACGACGCGGCCGCGCGTCGAGGTCGGCGACGCGATGGCGCAGCGCGCGTTCCGCGACCCGGCGCCCGGCGCGCGCCCTTCGGGCACGCGCGCGGTCGTCGACGCGCAGCAGGGCTGCGACCACCGCTGCACCTTCTGCATCATCCCCTTCGCGCGCGGCCCCAGCCGCTCGCAGCCGCTGGGCGCGCTCGCCGCGCGCGTCGGCGCGCTGGCGCGCGAGGGCGTCGGCGAGGTCGTGCTCTCCGGCGTCGACCTCGCCTCGTGGGGCCGCGACCTCCCGGGCCGTCCGTCGCTCGGGCGCGCGCTGCGCCGGCTGCTCGCGCTGGTGCCCGCGCTGCCGCGGCTGCGCCTGTCCTCGATCGACCCCGCGGCGATCGACGACGACCTCGTCGAGGCCTTCGCGCAGGAGGAGCGCCTGATGCCGCACGCGCATCTCTCGCTGCAGGCCGGCGACGACCTCGTCCTCAAGCGCATGCGCAGGCGCCATTCGCGCGACGGCGCGATCGCGATCGCGGGCCGGCTGCGCCGCGCGCGCCCGGCGATCGCCATCGGCGTCGACGTCATCGCGGGCTTCCCCACCGAGGACGAGGCCGCGGCGGAGCGCTCGCGCGCCATCCTCGGCGAGATGGGCGCCTCCTACGCGCATGTCTTCCCCTTCGACCCGCGCCCGGGCACGCCGGCGGCGCGCATGCCGCGCGTGCCGCCCGCGGAGGTCGCGCGCCGCGCCGCCGCGCTGCGCGCCGAGGCGGCGCGGCTGCTGCGCGCGCATCTCGACGCCCGGGTGGGCGCGGGGCTCGACGTCCTCGTGGAGGCCGACGGCCTCGGCGGGCACGCCGCCGACTTCACCCGCGTGCGCCTCGACGCGCCCGCGCCGCGCGGCACGCTCCTGCGCGCGCGCGCCGTCGCGGCGGCGCGGGACCATCTTCTCGCGACGCGGAGCTGATCGACATGGCCTCCTGGTTCCAGCGGCTGAAGACCGGCCTCTCGCGCTCGACGACGCGCCTCGCGGAGAGCATCGGCGCGGCCTTCGGGCGCAAGCGCGTCGACGCGGGAACGCTGGGCGAGCTCGAGGAGGCGCTGATCGCCGCGGACCTCGGGCCCGGCGTCGCGGCCAAGCTCGTCGAGTCGCTGCGCAAGCGCAAATGGGAGGGCGAGGTCGAGGTCGAGTCCGTCAAGCGCGCGCTCGCGGACGACATCGCGGCGATCCTCGCGCCCGTCGCCATGCCCTTCGCGCTCGACGCCGGCAAGCGGCCGCACGTGACGCTCGTCGTCGGCGTGAACGGCAGCGGCAAGACGACGACGATCGGCAAGCTTGCGCTGCGCCTGTCGCGCGAGGGCCGCAAGGTCGTGATCGCCGCGGGCGACACGTTCCGCGCCGCCGCCGTGGCGCAGCTCGAGGTCTGGGCCGGCCGCGCGGGCGCGGAGTGCATCCGCGCGCCCGACGGCACGGACCCGGCCGCGCTCGCCTACCAGGCGCTCGAGCGCGCGCAGGAGTCGGGCGCCGATTCGCTGCTCGTCGACACCGCCGGCAGGCTGCACAACAAGGCGGACCTGATGGCGGAACTGCAGAAGCTCGTGCGCGTGCTGCGCAAGCGCGACGCGAGCGCCCCGCATCGCACGCTGCTCGTGCTCGACGCGACGACGGGGCAGAACGCGCTGCAGCAGGTCGAGATCTTCCGCCGCCTCGTCGACATCGACGGACTCGTGCTCACGAAGCTCGATGGATCGGCGCGCGGCGGCGTGCTCGTCGCGATCGCGGAGCGGTTCGCGCTACCCGTCGTCGCCATCGGCGTCGGGGAAAGCGCGGAGGACCTCGCCGCGTTCGACGCGCGCCAGTTCGCCGACGCGTTGCTCGGGATCACGCGCTGAAGCCGCGCCACACCGCATCTGGGGCGCTTCCGCGCGCGCGGGGCGACATCTTGGTGCGAGGCCCAATAGTGGTGGCTCCGGGCTTGTCAAGAACCAGATGTTGAAATCTCTTGACACCTTCTTGGAAACCGGGATCTTAATGCGTGTACAGGCGGTCTGTAGGGAGGACTTCCGACCTCAACCTGGGCGGTAGCGGTACGCGCCAGATCCTGGCGAGCACCGAAGCGCCTTGCGGAAGTCCGGGACAGCCTGGTTCATCCAGAGGAGTCATTCCCATGGCAGCGAAGAAGAAGGCGAAGAAGAAGGCCGCGAAGAAGAAGAAGTAATTCTCTTCTTTCGTGCCTACCAAAACCAAGCACTCATAAAAGTCCTTGATTTTGCGCTGGATGAACCTCGGTTCATCCAGCGTTTTTCTTTTGGGGCGCCGGGGTCGGGCCCGGTGACGCGCGGCGGCGTCCGCGCCTATGCTGGTCCGGGGGGACGATGGTGGCAGGCAAGGTCCGCGTCGCGGCGATCGGCGAATGCATGATCGAGCTGCGCCAGCTCTCCGAGAGCGCGCTCGAGCTCGCCTTCGGCGGCGACACGTTCAACACCTCGGCCTATCTCGCGCGGATCGCCGACGGGAAGCTGTCCGTCGACTACGTGACGGCGGTCGGCGACGACCCCTACAGCGACGCGATGCGCGCGGCCTTCGCGCGCGAGGGCGTCGGCACCTCCGGCGTCGCCGTCCTGCCGGGGCGCCTGCCCGGCCTCTACGCGATCCGGGTCGACCAGCGCGGCGAACGCAGCTTCTTCTACTGGCGGCGGGAGTCGGCGGCGCGCGCGATGCTCGACGGCGAGGCCGGCGCGCGACTCGCGGCGTCCCTCGCCGGCTACGGATGGATCTACTTCTCCGGGATCACGCTCTCGATCCTCGCGCCGGACGCGCGCGAGCGCCTCTTCGCGGCGCTGGCCACCGCGCGCGCCGGGGGCGCGCGCGTCGCGTTCGACACCAACTACAGGCCGCGCGGCTGGCCCGATGGCGACGAGGCGCGCGCGACCATGACCCGCGCGCTCGGCCATTGCGACCTCGCCCTGCCGACCTTCCCCGACGAGCAGGCGCTGTTCTCGGACGCCTCGCCGCGCGCGACCGCCGCGCGCATGGCGGCGGCGGGCGCGCGCGCGGTCGTGGTCAAGAACGGCGCCGGGCCCGTGCTGCTCGCCGACGCCGACGGGATGCGCGAGGTACCGTGCCCGCCCGTGGCGCGCGTCGTCGACACCACGGCCGCGGGCGACGCGTTCAACGCCGGCTTCCTCGCCGCGCGCATCCGCGGCCTCGGGCCCGAGGCCGCGGCGCGCGCGGGCTCCCGGCTCGCGGGCGCGGTCATCGGCCATCGCGGCGCGGTGATCCCGGCGGAGGCGATGCCGCCGCTCCTCGAGCTCTGGCGATGAGGCTCGACCCCACGATCGTCGGGCTGATCCTCCTCTCGGCGCTGATCCACGCGAGCTGGAACGCGATCGTCAAGTCGGACAGCGACAGGCTGCTGTCCTTCGGCATCGTCATGCTGACGGGCACGTTCATCGGGCTCGCCGCCGTGCCGTTCACCGAGGTGCCCGCGCCAGAGGCCTGGCCCTGGCTTCTCGGCTCCGTGACGATCCACGTCTTCTACTACGTGTTCCTGCTGCGGGCCTACGCGCTGGGCGACCTCAGCTTCGTCTACCCGATCGCGCGCGGCCTCGCGCCGCTGCTGGTCGCGCTGCTCGCGGGGCGGCTGGCGAGCGAGGCGCTGACGGGCACGGAGAAGCTCGGCCTCTTCCTCGTCTCGGCCGGCATCGTCGGCCTCGCCTTCGCGCGCGGGCTGCCCGCGCACGGCGAGGCGCGCGCGCTCGGCTTCGCGGTGCTCACGGGGATCACGATCGCCGCCTACTCCGTCGTCGACGGGATCGGCGCGCGGCTCTCGGGCGATCCGCTCGGCTACATCGCGTGGCTCAACGTGCTCGAGGGGCCCTGGGTGTTCGTGTTCGCGGCGCTGCGCCGCGGGCGCGCGACGCTCCCGTACGTGCGCGCCTACTGGTGGCGCGGCGCCGCGGGCGGCACGATCGCCACGATCGGCTACGGCATCGCGATCTGGGCGCTCAGCATGGGCGCAATGGCGCACGTGACGGCGCTGCGCGAGACGTCGTCGCTGTTCGGCGCGCTGATCGGCGCCTTCGTGCTCAAGGAGACCTTCGGCGCGCGGCGCGTCGCGGCGGCCGCGGTGATGGTCGCCGGCCTTCTGCTGATGAACCTGCGCTTCGGCTGACGGCTCAGCCCGACGCAGCCTCGCCCTCGGGATTGCCGCGCGGCGCGAACTCGGCGCGGTCGCCCACCTCGCGCGCATGGCGCAGCGCCCAGCGCACGGACGGAAAGGCCGTCTCCGGCCAGGGGATCTCGTCCCAGCCGAAGAGCGCGACCTCGAGGCTCTCCGGCCCGGCGGAGAAGCCGGGCGACGCGAGCGTCGCGCGCCAGATCAGCTGCACCTGCCCGATGCGCGGGATGTTGTAGACCGCGAGCAGCGCGTCGATCGCGATGTCCGCGCGGGCCTCCTCCCACGCCTCGCGGCGCGCGCCCTCGATCGCGGTCTCGCCGAGCTCCATGTAGCCGGCCGGCAGCGTCCAGAGCCCGCGCGAGGGCTCGATCGCGCGGCGGCACATCAGCACCTTGCCTTCGACATGCACGACGGACCCGACGACGATCTTCGGGTTCTCGTACTGCACGAAGCCGCAATCGCCGCAGATCAGCCGCTCGCGCGTGTCGCCCTCGGGTATCGCCCGCAGCGAGGGACCGGGCCTTGGAGCGCTCATGGCGCCAATCTGCAGGCCGCGCAGCCGCGACCGCAAGCCCTGGTCGCGCGCCGCGATCAGACGAGGATGTTGAGCACGCTGCCGCGCGGGCGCATGGGTTCCTGCGCATGGCCCGGCCTCTGGCTCGACAGCGGCGACTGGGGCGCGGCCGCCCCGGAGGCAGGCTGCGACGCGGTGGCGGCGGCCGGCGCAGAGGCCGGTGCGGGCTTCGCGGCGGCCGGCGGGCGCTGGATCTCGGCCAGACGCTCGGCGAAGGCGGCCTGTCGCGGCTCGGTCGCGCGCGAGATCGCCTGGAGGAAGGCCGCGTTTGGACGGATTTGCATGGCAATTACGAATAAAACGCCGGGTCTTAACGAAATCTGAAGCGCGAACACACCGAAATGGATGTTATTGATGGATTGCTAACCGACCGCGTGCAGCTTCCGCCGCAGGACATGTCCGCGACACCTCGTTCACTTCTCAACCTGCTCGAGATGGCCCGCGACCGCTCCTCGGCGTCGCGCGCGCGCATCATGGAGACGATCGGCGAGTTCGTCGTCGATGGCGGGCGCGCGCCCAGCCAGCGGGAACTCGAGCTTGCCTCCGACATCCTGCGCCAGCTGCTGCGCGAGGCGGAGATGTCGGTGCGGCGCAAGCTCGCCGAGCGCCTCGCGACCGAGCCCGCGGCGCCCGCGGCGCTGCTCGTGCAGCTCGCGAACGACGCCGCGGAGGTCGCGCGGCCCGTCCTGCTCGAGAGCTTCGTGCTGCGCGACGCGGACCTGCTCGAGATCATCGAGCACCAGACCCTCCAGCACCGCCTCGCCATCTCGATGCGCAGGCAGGTGTCCGAGGAGGTGACGGCATCGCTCGTCGAGGCCGGCGAGACCGAGGTCGCGCGCGCGCTCCTCGACAATCCCGGCGCACGCTTCAGCCACGCCAGCTTCGAGAAGCTGGTCGAGAAGTCCCGCCAGGAACGCCAGCTCCAGGAGCCGCTGATCCATCGCGTCGACCTCGATCCGGCGCTCGCGACGCGCATGTACGCCTGGGTCTCGGAGGCGCTGCGCCGCTACATCGTCCGCCATTTCGACGTCGACCCGGAGCTGCTGGACGCGGCGGTGCGCGACTCGCTCGAGTCCGCGGCCGCGGAGCAGCGCCGCGAGCAGAGCGCGCCCAGCAGCCTGACGCCCGCGCTCGACGAGGCCTATGCCGAGGACCCGGGCGTCCTGATCAACCTCCTGCGCGCGGGCGAGGTCGGCCTGTTCGAGGCGATGTTCGCGCGCATCACCGGCCTGCAGCCGCGCCTCGCGCGACGCGCCGTCTACGAGCCCGGCGGGCGGGCGCTCGCCGTCGCCTGCCGCGCCAGCGGCATCGAGAAGCCGATCTTCGCGGCGATATTCCTGCTCGCGCGGCGCGCGCGCCCCGGCGACAAGACGGTCGACCCGCGCGAGCTGCCGAGCGTGCTCGCGTTCTTCGACTCGCTGGACGCGTCGACCGCGAAGCGGACGCTCGACCACCTCAAGACGGCGGCCGACCGGCGCTTCGCGAACTGAAGCCCGGCGTCAGGCCTCCAGCGCCGCGACGCCCGGAAGCGTCTTTCCCTCGAGCCATTCGAGGAACGCGCCGCCTGCAGTCGACACGTAGGTGAGCGCGTCCTCGACGCCCGCATGCGCAAGCGCAGCGACCGTGTCGCCGCCGCCGGCGATCGCGTCGAGGCGGCCGGCAGCCACGAGGCGCGCCACCTCCTTCGCGATGGCGGTCGTCCCGGCATCGAAGGGAGCGTGCTCGAAGGCCCCCACCGGGCCGTTCCAGACGAGGGTGCGGCACCCCGACAGCGCCTCCGCGATCGCGGCGACGGAGCGCGGCCCGATGTCGAGCACCATCCGGTCGGCGGGGATCGCGCCCACGGCCACCGTGGCCGCGGCGGCCCCGTCGGCGAGGCCAGGGGCGACGACCGCGTCGACCGGCAGGAGGATGCGCTTGCCGGCCTCGCGCGCGGAGCGCGCGATGTCGCGGGCCGTCGGCGCCATGTCGCGCTCGCAGAGCGACCGGCCGACATCTACGCCTTCGGCGAAGAGGAACGTGTTTGCCATGCCGCCGCCGATCACCAGGAGGTCGACGCGCGACAGCAGGTTGCCGAGCAGGTCGAGCTTCGAGGAGACCTTCGAGCCGCCGACGATCGCCGCGAGCGGCCGGCGCGGATGCTCCAGCGCGCGGCCCAGCGCCTCGAGCTCTGCCTGCATCAGCCGGCCGGCCGCGCTCGGCAGGAGACGCGCGAGGGCCGCGGTCGAGGCATGGGCGCGATGGGCGGCGGAGAAGGCGTCGTTGACATAGATGTCGCCGAGCCGCGCCAGTTCCGCCGCGAAGGCCGGGTCGTTGGCTTCCTCGCCGGCGTGGAAGCGCAGGTTCTCGAGCAGCCCGACCTGGCCATCCGCGAGCCGGTCGACCATCGCGCCCGCCTCCGGGCCGATGCAATCGGAGGCGAAGGCGACGGGGATGCCGCCAAGGGCGGCGGACAGCGCCCCCGCCAGCGGGCGCAGGGACATGTCGTCCCGCCGACGACCGTCGGGCCGGCCGAAATGCGACATGACCACGACCCGGGCCCCGGCCCCCGCGAGTTCCCGGATGGTCGGCGCGAGGCGCGCGATCCGCGTCGCGTCCGTGACCTTGCCATCCTTCATCGGGACGTTCAGGTCGGCGCGCAGGAGGACGCGGCGACCGGCGACCTGGAGGTCGCCGAGGGAGCGATGGCTCATGGGCTGTCCTTCCGGGAAGTAGGGGTAATCCGCGTGCATCGCGGATTTCGCGGAAAAGTGAATTGTCGCGGGATGCGGGCTGGTGTTAGCTTGCCGAAATTACCGCCGAGCGTCTCACGGCTTCAAGACTGCGGACGCGGCACTATCTAGGCCCAGAGCACGACAGGGAGTTGCGTCGCATGCAAGACACCGGTGATGGCGCGCCGATCCGCGCAACCGTGAAGTGGTTCAATACCGCGAAGGGTTTCGGCTTCGTCACCCCAGCGGATGGATCGCCCGAGGCGTTCCTCCACCTGTCGGCGTTGCGCCAGGCGGGCTTCGACTCCATCGGCGAGGGCGCAGGCCTGACCGTCGAGCTCAGCCAGAGCCCGAAGGGCCGGCAGGTCGCTCGCGTGGTCGAGGTCGATGCCGGCGCGGCGACGCCCGCGAGCGGCGGTGGCGGTGGCTTCGGCGACCGCGGCGGCTTCCGTGATCGCGGCGACCGCGGTGGCTTCGGCGACCGTGGCGGCTTCGGCGGCGGCCCGCGCGGCCCGCGCTTCGGCGGCGGCGGCGGCGGTGGCTATGGCGGCGGTGACCGCGGCGGCTACGGCGGCGGCGGTGGCGGCGGCTTCGGCGGCGGTGATCGTGGCGGCTTCGGCGGCGGCGATCGCGGCGGCTTCGGCGGCGGTGATCGTGGCGGCTTCGGCGGCGGCGGCGAGCGCAGCGGTGGCGGCGGCGGCGGTGGCTACCAGGCCCCCAGCCCCGCGGATATCGCGCGCGCCGAGGACATGGATGGCGTCGTGAAGTGGTTCAGCGCCATCAAGGGCTACGGCTTCATCCAGCCGAACTCCGGCGGCAAGGACGTGTTCCTCCACATCACGGTCCTGCGCAACGCCGGCATCCAGGCCCTCAACCCCGGCCAGGCGGTGCGCATGAAGGTGCTCACCGCGCGCAAGGGTCCCGAGGCGGTCACGATCGAACTCGGCTGACGCGTCCGCGAAGCCCCGGGCTTCGCGACAGGGACGGCGGGCTCCACGGAGCCCGCCGTTCTGCTTTTGGGGCCCCGGCGCGCCGCGCTCACGGCTTGGTGGGACGCGCCCCGAAATCCTCGATGAAGCCCGTGTGCGTCACGGGCGCCGTCCCGGGCGCGAGGAGATGGAGCTGGAAGCCCGGCGGCTCGGGGATCCAGCGGGCCCGCATGCCGGGCTCGAGGTCGAGCGCGAAATGATGCGCCGTCGACGGGCAGGTGGTGCAGGCCACGCCCAGCGGCTGCGCGCCCATCGAACGATGCACGTGGCCGGCGACGATGCGCTGCACGCCGCCGCGGCGTGCGGCGATCGCCAG
>CANMWW010000005.1 GCA_947500965.1 Alphaproteobacteria bacterium | reverse complement strand
GCCGAGCGTGCGGTCGATCTCGTCCTTCGTCAGCGCGACGAGATGCGACACGCCCGACTCGCCACCCGCCGCCACGGCGAAGGCCGCGGGCCTTCCCATCAGCTCGCCCTCCGCGCCGAGCGCGAGCGCCTTCACCACGTCGGTGCCGCGGCGGAAGCCGCTGTCGAGCAGCACGTGCATGCGCTTGCCGACCGCGTCGACGACCTCCGGCAGCATCTCGAGCGGCGCGGCGGCGCTCTCGAGGTTGCGGCCGCCATGGTTGGACATGACGATGCCGTCGGCGCCGCATTCGAGGACCTGCATCGCCTCGTCGGGCCGCATCACGCCCTTGACCAGCAGCTTGCCCTTCCACATCCGGCGCAGCACGCGCAGATGCGCGTAGTCGAAGCCGTAGCGGCGGTTCTGGACGAAGTATTTCGTGGCCGAGAGGTTGTCGACGATCTCCGGCGCGTGCACCGCGAGGTTCGGCATGCTGGGCAGGCCGGCGCCGACCAGCACGTCGCGGATCCAGCGCGGGCGCGACAGGACATGCATGATGTTGCGCGGCGTCTTGTCCAGCGAGAGCGAGAAGCCGTTGCGCCGGTCGCGCTCGCGCTTGGGTGCGACATGGGTGTCGGTGGTGACGAGCAGCGCCTCGTATCCCGCCTCCTGCGCGCGGCGCACCAGCGCCTCGTTGATGGCGTCGTCGCGGAAGACGTAGAGCTGGAACCACAGGCGCGCCTCGGGCACGGCGGCACGCAGGTCCTCCATCGTGATGCTGGCGGCGGTGCTCAGCCCGTAGGGGATGTTCGCGGCCGCGCAGGCACGCGCCATCGACAGCTCGGCATGCGGCGCGAAGCTCGAAAGCCCGCCCATCGGCGCGATCCCGATCGGCGCGCCGGCCGGCTTGCCGAGCAGCGTCGTCTCGATGCTGCGCACCTGCACGTCGGCCATGGTGCGCGGTCGGAAGCGCACGCGCTCGAAGACGGAGCGGTTGTTGCGCAGCGCGACCTCGTCCTCGGCGCCGCCATCGATGAAGTCGAAGACCGGCTTCGGCAGGTAGGCCGCGGCCGCGGCGCGCAGATCCTCTACGTTGTGGATCTTCCTGAAGTCCGGCATGGCGTCCCGCCCCTGTCCTGGTCCCGAGGATCGCGAGCCTAGCCGCAGGCGCGCCGCGCCGTCACCGGTTTCGGCCGCGCGGGGGCATGCGGCGGACGCGGGCTCACAGCAGGCGGGCGAGCGCCGCCGCCAGCGCCACCGCGCCGGCCATCATCGTGCCCAGCCCGGCCGTCCTGCGCAGCTCGAGCTGGGCGAGGTCGGCACGGGTCTCCCGGCGCGTTCCACCCACGTCCTGGCGCTGGGTCGCCGTCTCGCCATGCATTTCCGCGCGCGGGAGCGCGAGGTCGTGCCGGATGGCGAGCTGGCCGGCGAGCTCGCCGATCGCCTCGACGCTCGCCGCGGCGACGCCGGCGGCCTGGGCTGGGCCCGGCCTCGCAGAGGCGCCGCGGGAAGCGGAGCGTATCGAACGCCACGGATGCCATGCCCCCCGAGGATAGGCCGCGCCTGCGGCGCCTCGCGGATGCAGACGTGTCGAATCCTAGCGCGGGGGAATTCGCCCGTCCCGGGGCGAGGGGCGGGTTTTCGCGCGCCATGCGCCAAGGCCGCGCTCGGCCAGCGCGAGCGCGAGCAGCACGGCATGGACGAGCGACTCGCGCGGCGGCAGCGCGCGCGACAGCAGGAAATGCAGGGCGGCGAGCACGGCGACAGGCACCGCCAGGCGATGCAGCCGCGCCCAGGCCGCGCCGAGGCGCGCGCGGGCCATGGCATTGGACGTGGCGACAAGCGGCACGAGCATGAGCAGCGCCACGAGGCCTGCGAGCAGGTAGGGCCTCGGCAGCTCGCCGAGCAGGAAGCCCCAGTCGTAGCCGTATTGCCGGCACCACGCCCAGCCATGCGCGAAGGCATAGGCCGCGGCGAAGAGCCCGACCATGCGCCGCGGCGCGGCGAGGAGCTCGCTGCCGGCGAGGCGCGCGAGCGGGGAGAGCAGGAGGCCGAGCGTCAGCAGGCGCATCGACCACAGCCCGGTCTCGCGCAGGATCGTCCGGTAGGGCGTCGCCAGCGCGCCAGCGGCGAAGTCTAGGGCGAGCGCGGCGGCCGGCGCGGCGGCGAGGAGGAAGACCGCGACCCGCAGCAGCCGCGGCGCGTTCATCGCGCGCGCGACAGCGCGAAGGCCAGGGCCGCGAAGAGCACGAGCGCGGCCAGCGACACCCAGGTCGAGGGCCAGATCATGGCGACGCCGAGCACGGCAAGGGCAAGTCGCTGCGCCGACGGCAGCGTGCGGCCGAGCCACGACTCCGCCGCGGCGGCAAGCGCGATGGTCGCGGCGACCGCGGCGGCGACCTGGATCGCGACCTGCAGCGGCTCGCCGATCAGGAGCACGCCCGGCTGGTAGACGAAGGCGAAGGGCAGCAGGAAGGCCACGATCCCGATGCGGCAGGCGAGCAGGCCGATCTGCATCGGGTTGGCGTTGGCGATCGAGGCCGCGGCGAAGGCGGCGACCGCGACGGGCGGCGTGATCGCCGACATCGAGGCGAAGAAGACGATGAAGAGATGCGCGGGCAGCGTCTCGATGCCGAGCGAGACGATTGCCGGGCCGGCGAGCACGGCCGAGAGCGCGTAGACGGCCGGCGTCGGCATGCCCATGCCGAGCACGATCGTCACCAGCGCCGCGATGGCGAGCGTCAGGAGCAGGTTGCCCGGCGCCAGCGCGAAGAGCATCGAGCTGATCTTGCCCGTGAGGTCGGTCATCGACAGCGTGCCGACGACGAGGCCGGCGACCGCGCAGGCGACGCCGACGCCGCAGGCGCGGTGCAGCGCGTCGACCAGGCCGTCGCGCAGGCGCATCGCGGTGGCGCGCGGGTCGCGGCTGCGGATGAGCGCCACCACGCCAAGCGCCGCGATCGCGACCGCGGCCGACAGGTCGGGCCGGTCCACCGAGAGCACGATCCACACGATCAGCCCGATCGGCACGAGGAAGAGCCAGTTCTCGCGCAGCACCTGGAGCGCGCTCTCGCCGCGGCCCTCGACCGTCGGCCGCAGGCCGACGCGGCGCGAATGGAAATGCACCGCGAGGTAGATCGCGAGGTAGTAGATGAAGGCCGGGATCACCGAGGCGGCGACGATCTTCGCGTAGGCGATGCCGGTGAAGTCCGACATCATGAACGCCGCGGTACCCATCACCGGCGGCATGATCGCCCCTCCGGTCGAGGCGACCGACTCCACCGCGCCCGCGTAGACGCGGCTGAAGCCCGTGCGGATCATCAGCGGGATCGTGATCGAGCCGGTCGTCACGACGTCGGCCGTGGGGGAACCCGAGATCGAGCCGTACATGCCCGAGGAGATCACGGCGACCTTGGCCGGGCCGCCGACCTGGCGGCCCACCAGAGCCTCGGCGAGGCGATGGAAGAACTCGCCGCCGCCGACGCGGTCGAGGATCGCGCCGAACAGCACGAAGACGTAGACGAGGAAGCAGGCGACCAGCAGCGGCGGCCCGAACAGGCCGTTGGTCGTGAAGACCAGGTGGTCGATGATCTCCTCGAGGCTGAGCTGGCGATGCGCGAAGGGCCCGTCCAGCAGGTGGCCGAGGAAGCCATAGGCGAGGAAGAGCAGCACCAGCGTGACGAGCGTCATGCCGATGGTCCGCCGCGTCGCCTCGAGCACGAGCAGCACGAGGACGATCGAGGCGACGTGGTCCGCCGTGCTCAGGGAATCGATGATCGGCAGGCGCATCTCGTGGCGCCCGCTCATCGCCACGAAGTAGAGCGCCGCCGCCCAGCCCAGTGCCACGCCCGCCCAGGCGAAGGGGCTCGATCCGCGCGGGCGCGAGGGCCCGCCCGTCGTGGTCAGGAAGGCGACGGAGAGGATCGCCGCCAGGAACAGGTACATGACGACGCGCCGGTCGGCGTAGACGCCGAAGGCGATGGCGGTGAGGCCGAGCCCGGTTGCGAGGCCGAGGACGAGGATCGCGGCCCGCTCCGCGGGCCCGCCGGCGCGCGAGGCGCCGGGAGCGAGAAGGGCAAGAAGGGACATGGCCTGCTTCGCTCCCGGCGGGTCGTCGTTCAGGGGCTCAGGCGACCAGGCCCGCGGCGCGATAGGCCCTGGCCGCACCGGGATGCAGCGCGACCGGCGCCGTCACGGGCAGGTCCTTCGGCGCCATGCGCGCCATCGTGGCGTGCGCGGCCTTGAGGTAGTCGAAATGCTTGAGCATCGCGGCGACGACGGCCTCGGCCTGCGCCTCCGGCATGTCCGCCGACGCAAGCAGCGCCACGGTGCCGGTCACGGTATGCACGATCGCCGGCTGGAACGGATAGGTGCCGCCGGGGACGTCGATCGGCTGGGTCCCGATGTCGCGGGTCATCCGGTCGATCACCGCCTTGTCGAGGCCGACCATGCGCACCGGAAGGTCGCGCGTGGCGTTGGCGAGCTGGCCCGAGGGGAAGGCCAGCATGTTGACCGACATGTCGACCTGGCCGGCCTTCATCATGTCCAGCGCCGTGTTGTAGTCGACGAAGTGGACGCGCCCGCCGAAGGACTCGAGCTCCTGGAAGGTCAGGCCCGAGGCCTTGAACGCCTCCTCGGTGGCGATCGCCATCATCGTGCCCCGCAGGTTGACCGCGAGCTTGAGCGGGATGCGCTCGCGCTTGACCTGCTCGAGCGACTGCACCGGCGTCGCGGCGCGCACGACGAACTGCAGCGCGGCCTGCGGGTCGATCAGCGCCAGCGCGCGCACGTTCGGGAAGGCGCGCTCGAACGGCGCCTCGCCCTTCAGCGCGCGCAGCGCCATCTGCGTGTGCGCGATGCCGAGCTGCACGCGCCCCGTGGCGACGAGCTGGACGTTCGCGGCGTCGCGGCCGGGCTCGTAGCTGAAGGCGGCGCCCGGCGATTCGCGGCGGATCGTCTCGCCGATGGCGTTGCCGATGGCGCTCCACGCGCCGCCGACCGAGCCGCCGGCCATGGTGAGCTTGAGCGCCTGCGCGCGCGCGGGCGACCCGGCGGCGAGGGCGGCGGTGGCGAGTCCGGCGGCGGCGAAGCCGCGGCGTGTGAGCCTGGTCATGCGAGGTCTCCCTTCCCTGTCCGTTCAGGCGACGCGCGGCTCGTCCGCGCTGGCGCGATGGCGCAGGGCCGCCGCCGGCATCTCGGCGACCGTGCTGATCCTGTCATAGGCGCCGCGCGCGGTGGCGCGCAGCATCCTCTGCCGTTCGAGATGGTCGAACACCGCGAGCACCGGTGTCCAGAACCCCTCGATGTCGAGGAAGACCGTGGCCTTCCGGTGCAGGCCGATGTCGTGCCAGGTGATCATCTCGAAGGCCTCGTCGAGCGTGCCGACGCCGCCCGGCAGGACGAAGAACACGTCCGCGAGCCCTGCCATCGCCTGCTTGCGCTCGGCGAGCCCGTCGACGATGCGCAGGTCCGCGAGGCGCGTCTCGGCGCGCTCGCGCTCGACGAGGTGGCGCGGCATCACGCCGACCACGTCGCCGCCGCCATCGAGCGCGGCATGCGCGGCGATGCCCATCAGGCCGCGGCCGGAGCCGCCATAGACGAGGCGGAAGCCGCGCGCGGCGCAGAGCCGGCCGAACTCGGCCGCGGCGTCGCGGAAGGGCTGCGGCAGCCCGTCCGACGCCGAGCAGAAGAGGCCGATCGCGAGACCCGCGGCCAAGCGCTCAGCCCCGCGCCACCGGCTCGAACTCGACGTCGAGGCCGATGTCGACCGCGGCCGCGCCCTGGGTGATGCGGCCGACCGAGATGAAGTCGACGCCGGTCTCCGCGATCGGGCGGATCGTGTCGAGGTTGACGCCGCCCGAGGCCTCGGTGAGGCAGCGGCCCGCGACGACGGCGAGCGCCTCGCGCAGCACCGGAGGCTTCATGTTGTCGAGCAGCAGGATGTCCGCGCCGGCATCCGTGGCCTCCCGCACCTGGTCGAGCGTGTCGCACTCCACCTCGACCTTGGTCAGCAGCGGCACGACCGCCTTGGCGCGCGCGATCGCGGCCGAGAGGCTGCCGAAGACCGCGATGTGGTTGTCCTTGACCAGGATCCCGCCATCGAGGCGCAGGCGGTGGTTGCGCGCGCCGCCGACCGTGGTCGCGTGTTTCTCGAACATGCGCAGGCCGGGCGTGGTCTTGCGCGTGTCGACCAGCACCGCCTTCGTGCCCGCGATGGCGTCGACGTAGCGCCGCGTCAGCGTCGCGATGCCCGACATGTGCTGCATGAGGTTGAGCGCCGTGCGCTCGGCGGTGAGGATCCCGCGCGCGCGTCCCTTGATCGCGCAGATCACGTCCCCCCTGGCCATGCGCTGGCCGTCGCGCGCCTTCACCTCGATCTCGCCGTCGGGCGCGTAGCGGCGCAGCGCCGCGAGCGCGGGCTCGACGCCGGCGAGCACGAAGGCCTCGCGCGCGCGGAACTCGAAGCGGCCGCGCGCGTCCTCGGGGATCAGCCAGTTGGAGGTGAGGTCGAAGAGGCCGACATCCTCCGCGAGGAAACGGTCCACGCTCTCCTGCATGCGGATCGGATCGAGCATCGCGGCATTCCCCCTCGCGGTCCCGGTGCCGGACGTCCCGGCGGGCCACGAGGGAGATTGTTAGTGTACGTGCGACCGGATGCAAGCGGATCCGGCGGGCCGGCCTGCGGCCATGGCGGGCGGGCCGGGTTCCGGCTAGTTTCCGGCGCGCCCGCCCGCGGCGGGAAATGGTCGAGGACAGAGGAGAAGAGCGATGGCGAAGGCGATGCGGATGCACGAGGTCGGCGGTCCCGAGGTGCTGCGCTGGGAGGACGTCGACGTCCCCGCGCCGAAGCAGGGCGAGGCGCTGGTCCGCCACACCGCGGTCGGCCTCAACTACATCGACACCTACCACCGCTCCGGCCTCTATCCCGTGCCGATGCCCGCGATCATCGGCAGCGAGGGCGCGGGCATGGTCGAGGCCGTCGGCCCGGGCGTCACCGAGGTGGCGGTCGGCGACCGCGTCGCCTATGGCAACGCACCGATCGGCTCCTATGCCGAGAAGCGCACGATCCCCGCGCATCGCCTGCTCAAGCTGCCGGCCGGCATCTCCGACCAGCAGGCCGCGTCGATGATGCTCAAGGGCATGACCGCGCAGTACCTGATCCGCCGCACCTACCGCGTGAAGGCGGGCGAGACCGTGCTCGTGCATGCCGCGGCGGGCGGCGTCGGCCTCATCATGTGCCAGTGGCTGCGGCATCTCGGCGCGACGGTCATCGGCACCGTGGGCGACAAGGCCAAGGGCGAGCTCGCGCGCAAGCACGGCGCCGACCACGTGATCCTCTACCGCGAGGAGGATTTCGCCGCGCGGGTGAAGGAGATCACCGGCGGCCGGATGGTCCCCGTGGTCTATGACGGCGTCGGCAAGGACACCTGGGACAAGTCGCTGGACTGCCTGCAGCCGCGCGGCCTCATGGTGAGCTACGGCAACGCCTCGGGCGCGGTGCCGCCGATCAACATCGGCATCCTCAACGCCAAGGGCTCGCTCTACGTCACGCGCCCGTCGCTCAACGGCTACGTCTCGAAGCGCGACGAGCTGGTGGAGACGGCGAACGACCTGTTCGACGTCGTGCTCAAGGGCGCGGTCAAGATCGAGATCAACCAGTCCTACGCGCTCAGCGACGCCGCGCAGGCGCATCGCGACCTCGAGGCGCGCAAGACCACCGGCTCGACGGTCCTGACGCTCTGAGCGGGCCCGGCGCCGTGGGCGAGGACCAGGCGCGCGGGCCGAGGGCACCCGCCTTCGACCCGCGCGCGCTTCCCGAGAGCAACGCGACGGCATACCCGCCGCCCCTGCGCGACGCGAACATGCTGCGCTGGAACCGCAGGCTCGCGCGCCATGCGGGCCTGCGGAACTTCGCGGTCAACCTCACGCGCATCGCGCCGGGCGGGCAGTCGTCCTACCGCCACGCGCATTCGCGCCACGACGAGTTCGTCTACGTCCTGCGCGGCGAGGCGGTGCTGGAGACCGATGCCGGCGAGCAGGTGCTCTCCGCGGGCATGTGCGCGGGCTTCCCCGCCGGCGCCGACGACGCGCATCGCTTCCTCAACCGCTCGGGCGAGGACGTCGAGCTGCTGGTCGTGGGCGACGTCTTCCCAGGCGACGAGGTCAGCTACCCGGACGTCGACATGCAGGGCAGGCTCCAGGAGGACGGCTCGTTCCGCGTCCTGCACAAGGACGGCACGCCCTACTGAGCCCTCGCCCGGCGATGCCGGGCGCCGGAAAAGAAAGAGCCCGCCCCCGCCTCTGGCGGGAGCGGGCCCTTGCCCGTCCAGGCCGGCGCCGCGACCCTACATCGCGGCCCCGTCCCGGAGCGGAGGCGTCAGATCGCCTCCTTGAGCTCCTTGGCGGCGCGGAAGGCGACCTTCTTGCTCGCCTTGATCTTGATCGCCTCGCCGGTGGCCGGGTTGCGGCCCATGCGCGCGGCGCGCTTGCGCACCGAGAAGATGCCGAGGCCCGGGATGCGGACCTTCGTGCCCTTCGTGATGTGCTTGGTCAGCGAGGCCAGGAACGCGTCGAGCGTCTCGGTCATCTCCTTCTTCGACTTGCCGTGCTTGTCGGCGAGGTCGGCGGAGATCTGCTTCAGGGAAACCGTCGGGATCTTGGCAGCGGCCATGGGCGCTCCTTTTCGATGAGTTTTCAGGACCGAGCGAATCGGTCCTGTCGCCGGTGTGCGCGAGTTCGCTGCGGTTTTCAAGCCCTTTCGAAGCGCGACCACGCGAAAGCGCCCGTCGAATCGGGCTTCCCGGCGCGCGTCGTCGGTCAGAGCCCCGCGAGCCTGCGCATCGCGTCCGCCACGCCGGGCGCCGCGACGAGCACCGGATTGCCCTTCGCGAGGCCCTCGCCCGCGAAGAAGTCGCTCGTCCAGGCGCCGGCCTCGCGCGCGATGACCAGGCCCGCCGCGACATCCCAGCTGTTGATGTGCGACTCGACATAGGCGTCGCTGCGGCCATCGGCGACATAGGCGATGCCGAGCGCGCCCGACGCGGAGCGCTTGGCGTTCGCGCCCGCCGCCATGATGCCGCGCACGAGGTCGAGGTAGTCGGAGGCCGGGCGGCGCGAGGACCAGCCGACCTCGATCGTGGCGCGGCGCATGTCGGCGGTGTCGCTCGCGCGGATCGCGCGGCCATTGCGCGTGGCGCCGCCGCCGCGCCGCGCGAGGTAGAGCTCGTCCAGCACGGGCATGTAGATGCCGCCGATCTCCGGCACCCCGGCGCGCATGAAGCCGATCGACACGCACCAATGCGGCTCGCCGCGCGCGAAGTTCGCCGTGCCGTCGATCGGGTCGACGATCCAGAGCCGCTCGGCGGCTTCGCCGCCGCCCTCCTCGCCGAGCACCGCGTCGCCGGGGAAGGCCTCGGCGATGCGCTGGCGCAGCAGCGCCTCGACCGCGCCGTCGGCGACGGTGAGGAAGTCCTGCGCGCCCTTCATGGTGACGCCCAGCGAGTCGCGGTCCGCGTAATGGCGCAGCGCGAGCGCGCCCGCCTCGAGCGCGAGGCCGCCCATGGCGAGGAAGCGCTGCGCGACCTCGGTGTCGGTGCCGGCCATGTCGTGTCTCCGCCTCGCGTGCCTGGGCCGCCCTTATGCACCAGGACGGCGACGCCGGGGAGTGCGATCAGGCGGCGCGCGGGGCCTCGGCGCGCAGGCAGCGCGCCTCGTGGCCGCCGCCGAGCGCGCGCGGCGCCGGCACCGCCTCGCCGCATTCGGCCATCGCCTGCGCGCAGCGCGGCGCGAAGGCGCAGCCGACGGGCAGGCGCGCGAGGTCGGGCGGCGCGCCGGGGATGGCGTCGAGCCGCGCGCCCTTCGGCGCGCCGCGCGCGCGGCTGGCGAGCAGGCCCGCGGTATAGGGATGGCGCGGCGTGCGCACGACGTCGCGCGCCGTGCCACCCTCGACGATGCGGCCCGCGTACATGACGGCGATGCGGTCCGAGGTCTCCACCGCGACGCCGATGTCGTGGGTGACGAAGATCATCGCCATGCCGAGCTCCTTCTGGAGCTCGCGCAGCAGGAGCAGGATCTGGATCTGCACCGTGGCGTCGAGCGCCGTCGTCGGCTCGTCGGCGAGCAGCAGCCGCGGGCGGCAGGACAGCGCGAGCGCGATCATCGCGCGCTGGCGCATGCCGCCGGACATCTCGTGCGGGTAGGCGTCGAGCCGCCGCGCCGCGCCGGGGATGCGCACGCGCTCCAGCATCTCGAGCGCGCGGCGGCGCGCGGCGGCGCGGTCGACGCCCTCGTGGCGCCGCACGGTCTCGGCGATCTGCTCGCCGATCGTGAAGACCGGGTCGAAGGCGAGCATCGGCTCCTGGAAGACCATCGCCACGCTGCGCCCGCGATGGTCCTCGAGCCGGCGCGCGTCCATCGCCAGCACGTCCTCGCCCGCGAAGAGGATGCGCCCGCCGATGCGCGCGCGGCGCGGCGGCAGCAGGCGCATCAGGCTGCGCAGCGTCACGCTCTTGCCCGAGCCGGACTCGCCGAGCAGCCCCAGCGTCTCGCCCTCGGCGAGCGCGAGGTCCACGCCGTTGACGGCATGGACGACGCGCTCGCGCGCCTCGAACCGGACGGTCAGGTCCTCGACGCGAACGAGCTCGCGCTTCATCCGGGGACCCGGAGGTGCCAGTCGGTCGCCTGCTGGTAGGCGTGGCCCGCGGCGAAGAGCGTCGCCTCGTCGAAGGCGCGGCCCACGAGCTGGAAGCCGACCGGCAGGCCGCTGGCCGCGAAGCCCGCGGGCACGGACAGGCCGGGCAGGCCCAGGTAGTTGATGCAGCGCGTGAACTTCGTGAAGCGGCCGAGCTTGACGCCGAGGTCGGGCCCGGGGCCGAAGGCGGTCTCGTCGATCGTCGGCGCGGCGCTGTCGGTCACCGGCGCGAGCATCATGTCGCACTGGCCGAAGACCTTCGCGCCGAAGTCGTCGAGCATCGGGCCGCGCGCGCGCATCGCGTCGAGGTAGTAGGCCGCGGGGATCATCAGCCCCGCCTCCAGCCGCGCGCGCACCTGGTCGCCATAGTCCTGCGGTCGCGTGCGCAGCCACTCGCGGTGGATCGTCACCGCCTCGCAGGAGATCACCATCGAGCAGAAGGCGTTGAGCCGGTCCATGTCCGGCGGATCGACCTTCACGACCAGCGCGCCCAGCGACGCGAAGACGCGCTCGGCATCCGCCAGCAGCCGCCTGGTGTCGTCGTCGCAGTCGGTGAAGAAGCGCGTCGGCACGCCGATGCGCAGGCCCCTGGCGCCACGCGCCAGTCCCGCGACGTAGTCCGGCACCGGGATGTCGGCGGCGGTCGGGTCGGCGGGATCGGCGCCCGCGACGAGGCCGAGCAGCAGCGCCGCGTCCTCCACCGTGCGCGCGAGGGGCCCGACCGTGTCGAGGCTCCAGGACAGCGGCATGGCGCCGGCGCGGCTCACGCGGCCCCAGGTCGGCTTGATGCCGACCACGCCGCAGAAATGCGCGGGCACGCGGATCGAGGCGCCGGTGTCCGAGCCCAGCGCCGCGTGGAACATGCGCGCGGCGACGCCGGTCGCCGAGCCCGAGGACGAGCCGCCGGTGATGTGGGCGGCGTTCCAGGCGTTGCGCGCGTGGCCGATGCACCAGTTGTGGCCGGTCGGGCCGAAGGCGAACTCCGCCATGTTGAGCGTGCCGAGGTCGAGCGCGCCCGCGGCGTCGAGGCGCCGCAGCGCCGTCGCCGTGGTCGGCGCGACCCAGTCGCGGCGCAGGTTCGAGCCGCAGGTCGCGACGCGGCCCTCGCGGTAGTACATGTCCTTGTGCGCCAGCGGCACGCCATGCAGCGGTCCGTGGAAGCGGCCGCGGCGCGACTCCGAGTCGGCGAGGTCGGCGGCGGCGCGCGCATGCGCGGCGTCGAGCGCGACGAAGACGTTGAGCTCGGCGTTGCGCGCCTCGATGCGCGCGAGGTTGTCCTCCACCGCCTGGCGCGCGGTCGCGGCGCCGGCGCGGATCGCGCGGGCGAGGTCGCTGGCGGAGAGCAGCGAAAGGTCGCGGCTCATGCGCGGCTCCGGCGCTGCGCGGCGGGGTAGGAGCCGGGCTCCATCTCGAAGGCGAGGCCGCGCATGTGCGCGTCGGCCGCGTCCAGCAGCCCTGCCATGGACTGCACCGCGTCGCGCGCGGCCTGCTCGCCGAGGTCGACGCCAAGCCGCGCCGCCAGAACCCTGGCCGCCGCGGGATCGAGTTTCGTGCTCATGCTGCTTCCCCTTGCCTGCCCGCCCGGGAATGCCCCGAGGACGGATCGTTCACGTGACAGGCCACCTGACGACGATCGCCGGCGGGATTCAAGCCCGGCTCGGCGCGCCGGCACGGCTCCTCGGCGAAGGGGCAGCGCGTGTGGAAGCGGCAGCCCGGGGGCGGGTCGATCGGGTTGGGCGGGTCGCCCGCGAGCGGCGCCTCCTCGGTGCGGCGGTCGGGGTCGGTGGACGGCATCGCGGAGAGCAGCGCCGCCGTGTAGGGATGGCGCGGGTCGGCGTAGATCGCCTCGACGTCGCCGATCTCCACCACCTTGCCCAGGTACATGACCATCACGCGGTCGGACATGAAGCGCACGACGTCGAGGTCGTGGCTGATGAAGACATAGGTGAGGCCGAGCTCGGCCTTGAGGTCGCCGAGCAGGTTGAGCACCTGCGCCTCGACCGACTTGTCGAGCGCCGAAACCGCCTCGTCGAGGATCAGGAGCCGCGGCGAAAGCGCCAGCGCGCGCGCGATGTTGACGCGCTGCCGCTGCCCGCCGGAGAGCTCGTGCGGGTAGCGGCCCGCGAAGAGCGCGGGGTCGAGCCCGACGCGGCGCAGCAGGTCCTGCGCCAGCGCGCGCGCCGCGGCGGCCTTCATGCCGTGGACGCGCGGGCCGAAGGCGATCGAGTCGCCCACGGTCAGCCGCGGGTTGAGCGAGGCGTAGGAATCCTGGAACACCATCTGCGCCTGGCGGCGCAGCTCGGAGAGCGTCAGCCCGTCGCCGAGGCCGAGCCCGTCGAAGACGATCTCGCCCGCGTCCGGCTCGACCAGCCGGATCAGCAGCCGCGCGGTGGTCGACTTGCCGCAGCCCGACTCGCCGACGATGCCGAGCGTCTCGCCGCGGGCCACCTCGAAGGAGATGCCGTCCACCGCCTGGACGTCCGCGACCTTGCGGCCGAGCAGGCCGCCGCGCACGGGGAAGAACTTGCGCAGGCCCGTCACCCGCAGGAGCGGCTGCGCGCTCACAGCTTGACGTCCATGGCGCTGCGCAGCCCGTCGCTGAGCAGGTTGAAGCAGATCGAGACCACGAAGATCATCGCGCCGGGCAGCGCCGCCACCAGCGGCTGGCTGTAGATCGCGGTGCGCAGCGTGTTGAGCATCAGCCCCCATTCCGGCTCGGGCGGCCTGGTGCCGAGGCCGAGGAAGGACAGGCCGGAGGCGAGGATCATCGCGACGCTGACGAGCCCGGTGGCGTAGACGAAGACCGGCCCCAGCACGTTGCCCAGCACGTGGACGCGGATGATGGTGAAGGCGCCGGCGCCGGAGGCGCGCGCGGCATCGACGAAGTCGAGCGCGCGCACCGACGTCGTCACGCTCTCTGCCACGCGGGCGATCGGCGGCACGAAGACGATGGTGAGCGACAGCAGCGAGTTGGAGATGCCCGCGCCGAGCGCGCCGGAGATCGCGATGGCGAGCAGCACCGAGGGGAAGGCATAGAACACGTCGATCGTGCGCATGATCGCCATGTTGACCTTGCCGCCGGCATAGCCCGCGAGGATGCCGAGCGCCGAGCCGATGACGAAGGCGTTGACCACCGGCACGACGCCTAGGAACAGCGACAGCCGCGCGCCATGTACGAGGCGCGCGAGCATGTCGCGGCCCTGCTCGTCGGTACCCAGCCAGTGGGTGAAGCCCTGCGGGGTCGTGAAGCCGATGGGGCGCAGGCGCCGCGCGATCGAGCCGCGATAGGGATCCGCGAGGCCGAGCCAGGGCGCCAGCAGCGCCGCCAGCAGGATCGCCAGCAGCACGGCGGCGCAGGCCATGGCGACGCGGTCGCGCAGCAGGCGTCGGCCGACGCCTGCCCAGTAGCCGCGATGGCGCTGCGCCGGCGGCAAAATCGTCGCGGCAGCGGGGGGAGGAGCCATCGCCTCAGCCCCGCCGGATGCGCGGGTCGAGCGCGGCCTGCGCCACGTCGACCAGCAGGTTGAGGGCGACGAAGAAGATCCCGAGGACGAGGATCGTGCCCTGGAGCAGCGGCAGGTCGCGCTGGAAGATCGCGGCGTTGAGCAGGAACCCGGTGCCCGGCCAGGAAAACACCGTCTCGATCAGGATCGAGCCGCCGAGCAGGTAGCCGAGCTGCAGCCCCATCACCGCGAGCGCGGTGGGCGCCGCGTTCTTGACGACGTGCAGGAAGATCGCGCCGTCGCGCATGCCCTTGGCGCGCAGCGCGTCGACGAATTCCTGGCCGAGGATGTCGCCGACCAGCGCGCGCAGCGTGCGCGTGACGATGCCCATCGGGATCACCGACATCGTGACGGCGGGCAGCACCAGGTACCTCACGTGCTCCCAGTCCCAGGCCCAGAGCGACGAGCCGCCGGGCCCGGCGCCCGAGGCCGGCAGCCAGTTCAGCGTCACCGCGAAGAGGATCACCAGCACCATGCCGAGCCAGTAGTGCGGCACCGACACGCCGACGATCGACAGCGTGGTGGCGACGCGGTCGATCCAGGAATCGCGGAAATAGCCGGCGACGAAGCCGAGGACGCCGCCGAGCAGGAAGCCGAGCAGCGTCGCCGCCATGGCGAGGATGAAGGTGTTGGCGACGGCCTTCATCACCTCGCCCGCGACCGGCCGGCCGCTGGCGATGGAGGTGCCGAGGTCGCCGCCCAGCGCGCGGCCGAGCCAGATCGCGAACTGCACGGGCAGCGGCCGGTCGAAGCCATAGGCCTTGCGCATCTCCTCGACCAGCGCCTGCGAGGCGTCGGCGGGCAGCACCGAGACCAGCGGGTCGCCGGGCGCGATGTGGACCAGCAGGAAGCAGAGCAGGCTCACGCCCAGCGCCACCGGCACCACGTAGAAGACGCGCTTGAGGATGTAGAGGAGCATGGCGCGGAGGAGCCGCGCCCTCCCCGGCCGGGGCCGGGAAGGGCGCGGGCCCGGGGGCTCACTGCATCGACACGGTGGTCAGGTCGATGAACCAGCTCTTGGGCTGCACGAAGCCCTTCACGCGCGCCGTCATCGCGCGCGGGCCGACGTCGTGCGCGACCCAGAGGAAGACCGCCTCGTCGACGGAGCGCGCATGGAGCTTCGCCAGCGCCGCGTCGCGCGCGCCCGCCTCGAAGGTGGAGCGCGCCTCGGCGACCAGCTTGTCGAACTCGGGGTCGTTGACGAAGCCCCAGTTGTTGGAGACCGGGGGCGCCATCTTCGAGTCGAGGAAGCGGGCCATGGCGAAGAACGGGTCCATCGCCGCGTAGGTGACGTTGATGGCGTGCGCGCCGCGCGCCGTCTCGTCCTTGGCGCCGCGCCGCCAGTTGGTGAACAGCGTGTTCCACTCGATGACGTCGAGCTCGACCTTGAAGAAGCAGTCCGCGAGGTTCTGCTGCATCAGCTCGTTCATCGGCAGCGGCATCATCTGGCCCGAGCCCGAGGCCGAGGTCTGGATCTTGACCGTCAGCGGCTTCGCCTTCGAGAAGCCCGCCTCGCCCATCAGCTTGCGCGCCGCGTCGGGGTCGTACCTGATGTCGAACTTCGGGTTGCCCCACCAGGGATGACCCGGCGGCACCGTGCCCTTCGCGGGCTCCATCAGCCCGGCGAGCAGCTCCTTCATCTCGCCGCGGTTGACGCAGAGATTGGCCGCCTGGCGCACGCGCCGGTCGGCGAAGGGCGAGCCCTCGACGAAGGAGAACTGCCACGGCCAGACATGCGGCTGGGCATTGGCCGTGATCGTCATCCCGCGCTGCCTGAGCTGCGCGACCGCGTCCGGCGCGGGCGCCTCGATCCAGTCGACCTGGCCCGAGAGCAGCGCCGCGGTGCGCGTGTTGGCCTCCGGCATCGGCAGCATGACGACGCGGTCGAGCTTCGGCACGCGCGCCTTGTCCCAGTACTCGGCGTTCCTCGCCACCTCGAGGCGCTCGCGCGGCACGAAGCGCTCCATCCTGAACGGCCCGGTGCCCGAGGCGTTGGCCGCGAAGGCGGTCCAGGCGGCGGCGGCCTTCGCCTTGGCGTCGGCGCCCGCGGCGGCGGCGAAGAGCTTCTGCCAGTGCGCCGGCGAGGCCATGAAGAGGTTGGTCAGGTTGATCGGCAGGAAGGAATCCGGCTGGCTCGTGGTGAGCTCGACCGTCAGCGCGTCGATCTTGCGCGCGCTGCGCAGCGTGGGCATGCGCGAGGCGGTGACGCCCACCTGGCTGGCGTCGAAATGCGCGGCGTCCTGCTTCAGCACCTTCTCGACGTTCCACACGACCGCGTCGGCGTCGAAGGCCGAGCCGTCATGGAACTTCACGCCGGGGCGCAGCTTGAAGACCCACTTGGTCCTGTCGGCCGCGTCGACGGCCCATTCGGTGGCGAGGCCGGGGATGACGACGCTGGGCCTGTCGGCGGAGGACAGGTCCCAGGCCGTGAGCCCGTCATACATCGGGATGCCCGTGAAGCGGTTGCCCTCGAAGCCCTGGTCGGGCTGGCCGTGCGTCTTGGGGATGTCCGCTGCGGTCATGGCGATGCGCAGCGTGCCCTGGGCCGACGCGGCCGCGGTCATCGCGGCGAGGGCGATGCCGGCGACGCCGGCGAGAAGACCGAGTTTCATGGAACCTCCTGCTTGCTATGCTTCCAGCGCGGGCCGGGGGGCGGCGCTGCGTCCGGGGCTTCGCGCGCCGGCTACGCGTCCCGAACTGCAAGTGCGGTGCCAGCGCCTCGGGGGCGATTCCCCCAGTGCGCGTGGGGCCAGCTGCCCGAAACTTGGGCAGGCAGCGAGGGGACTGGCGATGCGATTGCTGCTTCTGAACGCAAACACGACCGAGGCCATGACCGCGCGCATGGTCGAGGCGGCGACGCGCGTCGCCGGTGCCGGCGTCGCGATCGACGGAGCCACCGGGCGCTTCGGGGCGCGCTACATCTCCACCCGCGCCGCGGCCGCCATCGCCGGGCACGCCGCGCTCGACCTGCTCGCGCAGGAGGTCGGCGCCGCGAACCCCGGGGGCTACGACGCGGTCGCGCTGGCCTGCTTCGGCGACCCGGGCCTGCTGGCGCTCAAGGAGCTCTCGCCCATCCCCGTGGTCGGCATGGCCGAGGCCTCGCTCACGCTCGCCGCGCAGCTCGGCGGGCGGATCGGCGTCGTCACCGGCGGCGAGCGCTGGGTCCCGATGCTGCGCGAGCTCGCCCTCGTGCTCGGCCTCGGCGAGCGGGTCGCCGCGCTGCGTGCGACCCGGCTCACCGGCGCGCAGGTGGCCGCCGATCCCGCGGCGGCCGAGGCCGAGCTCGCGGCGCTGGCGCGCACCTGCGTCGCCGAGGACGGCGCGGACGTCGTGGTGTTCGGCGGCGCCGGGCTCGTGGGCATGGCCGCCAGGCTGCAGCCCGCGCTCGACGTGCCGCTGCTCTGCTCGCTCGACTGCCTCGTCGCCGCGACGCTCGCCGCGGCGCGGCTCGGCGCCGCCAAGGCCGCGAGCGGCTCCTTCGCGCCGCCGCCGCCCACGCCCAGCACCGGGCTCTCGCCCGGCCTCGCCGCGATGCTCGGGGAAGGAGCGCCGCGATGAGCATGCGCCGCGTCGACATGCTGCCGCGCAACGACGACACCTGCGGCTGGTCCAGGCTCCTGCCGCCGCGACCGAGGCCCGTGCGCCGCGTCGCCGGCGCGATGGGCTTCGACTGGGCGATCGTCGGCGCCGGCTATGCCGGGCTCGCGGCGGCGCGGCGCATCGCCGAGCTCGCGCCCGGCGACACGATCGCGGTGATCGACGCGGGGCGCGCCGGCGAGGGCGCGGCCGCGCGCAACTCCGGCTTCGCGGTGGAGATCTCGCCCTCGCCGAAGAGGAAGATCGGCTCGCCCGAGGCGGCGTACCGCAAGTCGATCCGCATCAACGCGCATGGCCTCGGCCTGCTGAAGCAGGCGGTCGACGCGCATGGCATCGACTGCGACTGGCATGCCGCGGGCAAGCACCAGGCGGCCGCGGAGCCGCATCACTTCACGCGGCTCGACGAATTCGCCGGCCATCTCGACGCGCTCGGCCTGCCCTATCGCCGGCTCGAGGCGGAGGAACTGCGCGCGCGGCTCGGCACGTCGCACTACCGCCGCGCGCTGCTGACCGCGGGCACCGTGCTCGTCCAGCCCGCGGCGCTCTCGCGCGGGCTCGCGATGACGCTGCCGGAGGGCGTGACGCTGCTCGAGGAGAGCCCGGTCGAGTCGTGGAGCGCCGGCCCGCCCATCCGCCTCGCCTGCCCGGGCGGGACCGTCAGCGCGAAGCGGCTGGTGCTGGCGACCAATGCCTGGCTGCCGCGCTTCGGCGCGTTCGCGAACGGCCTCGTGTCGTTCACGCTGACCGCGGCGCTGACGCGCCGGCTGACCGAGGCCGAGCACCGCGCCATCGGCGCGCCCGAGCCCTGGGGCGTGATCTCCATCCACCGCTTCGGCGCGACGGTGCGCTACACGTCCGACCGGCGCATCCTCCTGCGCAACAGCTTCGAGTACTGGCCGCGCATGGCGATGACGCCGGCGGAGACGGCCGCGCGGCTGCCGGGGATCGAGGCCTCGTTCCGCGCGCGCTTCCCCGAGCTGCGCGAGGTCGGGTTCGAGCATCTCTGGTCGGGCGTGATCGCCGCGAGCCGCAACTTCTCAGCGGGCTTCGGCACGATCGCGCCCGGCGTCTTCGCCGCCGGCGGATGCAACGCCGGCGGCATCGCGCGCAACACCGCGCTCGGCGCGCTGCTCGCGGACCACGCGCTCGACAATCCCTCGGACCTGCTGCAGGCCGTGCGCGGCCTGCCGCCGCCGGCCTGGGTCCCGCCGCGGCCCTTCCTCGACCTCGGCGCGGCGATCGACCTGCGGCGCAGGCGCCGCGGCCTCGGCGCGGAGTTCTGAAGCCGGCATCGGGCGGAGGCAGCCAGTGGAATTCGACTTCGAGACGCGCATCGACCGCCGCGGCACCGGCGCGGTGAAATGGGACCGCAACGTCGCCACGCATGGCCAGGCCGCGCCCGGCGAGGCCTTCGCCGGCGACGGCCCGCCGCCCATCCCGCTGACCATCGCCGACATGGAACTCGCGGCGCCGCCCGCGGTGGTCGCGGCGATGCGCGCGCGGCTCGACCACGGGATCTTCGGCTACACGATGCCGACGCAGGCCTATCGCGCGGCGGCGCGCGACTGGCAGCGCCTGCGCCATGGCTGGGAGATCGAGGAGGAGTGGATCCTGCCCTTCCACGGCGTGATCCCCGCGCTCTACGCGCTGGTCCGCGGGCTGGTCCCGGCCGGACGCAAGGTGCTGCTGCAGGCGCCGGTCTTCCCGCCCTTCTTCGACGCGGTGCGGCGCAACGGCGCCGAGGTGGCGGTCGACGAACTGGTCCTCGCGGACGGGCGCTACGCCATGGATCTCGACGCCCTGGAACGGCATCTCGCCGATCCCGCCACGGCGATGTTCGTGCTCTGCAACCCGCACAACCCGACGGGCCGCGCCTGGACGCGCGAGGAGCTGCTGCGCGTCGCCGGGCTCTGCGCACGCCACGGCGTGATCGTGGTCGCGGACGAGATCCATGGCGACCTCGTCATGCCGGGCCAGCGCTTCGTGCCCTTCGGCTCTATCGGCCACGAGGCCGCGGCGAAGGCCATCGTCGCCAACGGCCTGTCCAAGACGATGAACCTCGCCGGGCTCGGGCTGTGCAACCTCGTCGTCGCCGACCCCGCGCTGCGCGAGCGCGTGGCCGGGCTGCTGAT
>CANMWW010000004.1 GCA_947500965.1 Alphaproteobacteria bacterium | reverse complement strand
CTCCCCCACCCGCGCTCCGCGCGGCCGGGGGAGGAGCCAGAGGATGCTCTCCTGCGCTCCGTGGGCGATCGCCGATGCAGGGACCGGGCTCCCCTCCCGTCCGCGCGACGCGCGGATGGGAGGGGTGGCGCCGCGCGCCAGCGCGGCGACGGGGAGGGCATGCGTGCCGGACGCCGCGTGACGCGCGTCGACGAGACTGCGCAAGGGAGAACGCTCGCCCCCTCCGTCGCGCGCCTCGCGGCGCGCGCCACCTCCCCCACCCGCGCTCCGCGCGGCCGGGGGAGGAGCAAGGCCTTTCCCTTGCTCTGCCTGGCCTCGCTTGCCCTTGCTGGTCCGCGGCTCAGCTGTTCCAGCGAACCCCGACATAGGTGCGGTCGTCGGAGCGCATGCCGCCGATCGAGCCCTTCACGCCGGCATGCGCGCCGATCTTGTGCGGGTCCTCGCGCTCGACCTCTGCAAAGGCGCGCTCCCAGGCCTCGAGGCCGAAGCCGTCGCCGGGCCGGAAATAGCCATCGGTGTAGAGCTCGACGCAGGAGAGGCCGGCGCGCGGCAGGCGTTCGTGGTGGACGCGGCCCATCGCCACATCGAAGCCATCGAGGCAGGAATAGCCGAGCGGCGAGACGGGATCGTTCTGGAACCCGCCCTGCGCGCCAAGGATCCCGCCGCCCACCAGCCGCTCGACCTCCGCGCGCGGGAGATGCGGCATCGCGCGCAGCGACGACGCCACCGCCTCCGCGCCGAGCGCCGCCAGCGCGGCGGCGTCGAGCGCGCCCTCCAGCCCCGCCGGGTCCTGGCCCGCGCCGTTCCAGGTGACGCGCCGCGCCAGCGCCTCGCGCCGCGCCGAGTCCGGGCAGGCCGGCGCCAGCGCGCGCCACGCCGCCTGCCGCAGGTTGGCCGTCACGCGGTCGAGGTCCTTGTCGAGGCGGATGTCGCGCGCGCAACCGATGCGCACGCCGCTGTCGCCCACCAGCAGGATCTCGATCTCGGACGGGTGCTCGAGCACGAGGGCGAGCGTCGTAGCGAAGCGATGGTTGGGGTCGCGGCGCGCGACGTCGAGCGTGCCGTGCCGCGCGTAGGCGGCGGCGATCGTGGCCGTGAGCTCCGCCACCAGCGCGCGCGCGTCGCCCGGCGCGGCGCGGCCGCCGCCCAGCCGCGCCTCCAGCGCGTCGCGCACCAGCACCGCGCCGTACTGGCCGGAGAGCATGTCGTCGTAGCGCGTGCCGAGGCGCGACGTGACGCCGTCGATCGCGGCGTAGGCGCGGCCCGGCAGCACGAGGAACCGGTCCTCGTTGGCCTCGGGCCGCGCGGGGTCCCTGCCCTCGGTGAAGGCCTCGATGCGCATCGGCGCGCCGCCCCGGGTCAGTCGACGGGCAGGGCGTCGAGCAGCGCCTGGGCGCGCGCGCGCTTGGCCTCGTCCGCGTCGCGCGCGACGATGCGCTGCAGCACCGAGCGCGCACGCGGGTCGCTCGCCTCGCCGAGCTCGAAGGCGAGCGCGTCGCGGCGGTCGAACCAGGTGCGGTCGAATTCGCGCGCCGCGAGCGGCAGGCGCCGCCAGTAGTACTTGAGTTCCTCCGACCGCCAGCCGGCGTGGATCTCCTCCCAGGAGAGAGGCTGGCCGTCCGAATTCGCGTTGTCGAGGTTGAAGGGTTCGTCGACGCGCTGGAATCGCACGTCCATGGACATGCGCAGCCGCTCGCTGCGGTTGGGCACGCCCTTGTGCACGAGCATCGAGTGGAAGAGCAGCACGTCGCCGACCGCGAAGGGCCCGCTCGCCCAGCGCCCCTCCAGCGGATCGGCGATCTCGATCCCGCCGGCGCCGGCGCCGATGTGGAAGTCGTAGACCCCCGAGCGATGCGAGCCGACGGCCACCTGGAGCGGCCCGGCCTCCATCGGCACGTCGATCATCGGGATCCACGCCGTGTAGACCTCGGTCGTGCCCTGGACGTTCGGGAAGTCCTGGTGCGCCTTGGTCGTGTAGGTCTCGCGCGCCGGGAAGATGTTGCGCATGAGCACGCGCGGATGCGGGAAGACCTCGCCGCCCAGCAGCTTCTCGAGGAAGCCGAGCAGGGCCGGGTGGTGCTTGAGCGCATGGTAGGATTCGAGGCGGTTGATCCGCCTCAGCACGTCCAGGTAGCGCGGCTCGGGGTCGACGCAGAACCCCGCCTGGTCGGCAAGCGCCTCCTCGACCGGCGCGTCGGCGCGCAGCCAGCCCGCCTCGCGCACGACGGCGCCGACCTCGCGCTGCACGGCGGCGACCGCATCGCGCGGCATGAGCCCGCGCAGGAACAGGTAGCCGTCCTCCGCGAGCCGCGCGCGCAGCGCAGGCATGTCCCCGGCGAGCGGGCTGGAGTCGGTGAATTCGCGCATGTGCGTGCCTTCCCTCGCGTGCGCCGGCGGGAGCATCGGCACGGCCGGCCGGCCATCGCATCTCCCCGTCGGCGGCGCGCATCATAAGCCCTCTGGAATCGGCTGGTAAATGCGCCGACAATTCGCTCCGCAAGCCGCGGCGCCGCGGGGGGTCCGCCCCGCCGCCCCGGGAGGAGGCAAGGCAAGATGAGCATCTCGATCAGGGCCCTTCATCCGCATGTCGGCGGCGAGGTGACGGGCGTCGACCTGCGCCGGCCACTCGCGCGCGACGAGGTCGCCGCGATCGAGGCGGGCATGGACCGACACGCCGTGCTCGTCTTCCCCGGCCAGCCGCTCGACGACGCGCAGCAGCTCGCCTTCAGCCTCAACTTCGGCGAGATCGAGAAGGCGCTCGCCGGCGACCTGCAGAAGCTCGAGGAGAAGCGCCTCAGCACGGACTTCGCGGATGTCTCGAACCTCGACCGCGACCAGAACATCGTGAAGCGCGACGACCGCCACCGGCTCTTCGCGCTCGGCAACCGGCTCTGGCATTCCGACAGCTCGTTCCGCGACGTGCCCGCGAAATACTCGCTGCTCTCCGCGCGCATCATCCCCTCGCGCGGCGGCAACACGGAGTTCGCCGACATGCGCGCGGCCTGGGACGAGCTCGACGACGAGACGAAGGCGCGGATCGAGGACCTCGTCTGCGAGCATTCGCTCATGTTCTCGCGCGGCAAGCTCGGCTTCACCGAGATGACGCCGCAGGAGCGCGAGATGTTCCGGCCGGTGCGCCAGCGCCTCGTGCGCACCCATCCCGTCACCGGCCGCAGGTCGATCTACCTCTCCTCGCATATCGGCGGCATCGTCGGCTGGCCGGTGGCCGAGGCGAACGACTTCATCCGCGAGCTCGCCGAGCACGCCACGCAGAGGCGCTTCGTCTATTCCCATCCCTGGCGCGCGCACGACCTCGTGATCTGGGACAACCGCCAGACGATGCATCGCGTGCGCCCCTTCGCCGACACGGTGGAGAAGCGCGACGTGCGCCGCACGACGATCGCGGGCGACGGCCCGACGGTCGCGCAGGCCGCGTGAGCCCCTCCCCCTTCGGGCTCGAGGGCAGGCGGGTCGTCGTCACCGGCGCGGGTGGCGGCATCGGCGCGGCGCTGCTCGCGGCGTTCCGCGGCGCCGGCGCGCGCATCCTCGCCTGCGACCGGGCCGGGCCGGCGCTCGACGCGCTCGAGGCCGAGGAGCGCCTCGGCTTCGACCTCGCCGACCCCGCCGCCACCGACGCGGCCGCGCAGGCGCTGCTCGCGCGGGGCGGCGCGCCGGATGTCGTCGTCAGCAATGCCGGCTTCACCCGCGCCGAGACCCTGCGCGGCTGGGACGCCGACCTCGCGGCGCGCGAGATCGAGGTCAACCTCGTCGGCGCGATGCGCTTCACCGCCGCGCTGCTGCCCGCGATGGCCGCGCGCGGCGGCGGCGCGATCGTCTGCGTGAGCTCGGTCAACGCCCTGCTGCATGTCGGCAACCCCGCCTACTCGGCCGCCAAGGCAGGGCTGCTCGCCTGGTGCCGCGCGATCGCGGTCGAGCACGGCCGCGCGGGCATCCGCGCCAACGCGGTCTGCCCCGGCTCGGTGCGCACGCCGGCATGGGACCACCGCATCGAGAAGGATCCCGGCGTGGTCGAGCGCACGGCGCGCTTCTACCCGATGGGGCGCCTCGTCGAGCCGGCCGAGGTGGCCGCCGCGGTGCTCTTCCTCGCCTCGCCGCTCGCCGGCGCGATCACGGGCGCCGCGCTGCCGGTCGATTGCGGGCTGTCGGCGGGCAACCATGGCTTCGTCGAGACCGTGCTCGGCGGCTGAACGCGAAGGCAGGAGGCAGATGGACCCGACGCGCAATCCCTTCCCCCCGGGCGACCCGGATCGCCACGCGATCTGGAACATGCTCGTGGCGCGCGACATCGACGCCTTCGTCGCCGCCGACTGGTCGATGGTGGCCGCCGACTTCGTGCGCGCCGGCTTCCTCGGCCTGCACGCGATGCGCTCGGACCGGCCGGACAGCTGGCGCATCGCCTTCCCCACGGTCGAGGCCTATCGCGAGGAATGGCTGCGCCAGGCGCGCGAGACGGCGGCGACGGAATTCGCCGAGCCGCTGCGCGAGGCCATCTTCCGCGCCACGACGCTGCGCGACATCGACATCGACATCGCGGGCGCCAGCGCGGTCGCGCGCAAGAAGTTCGACGGCACGATCCGCCGCGCCGATGGCGGGACCGACACGCTGCTGTGGCAGACCCTCTATTTCTGCCGCCGCGAGAGGGGACGCTGGCGCATCTCCGGCTTCGTCGGCTACCTGCCCAACCCGATGGGCGGCGCGCGCGCCGCCTGACCCGAAGCGAACGGAGCCCGAGCATGTTCTTCCGCCCCGGCGAGCCCCATGGCCTGCGCCACAATCCCTTCAACGCCATCGTCGTGCCGCGGCCGATCGGCTGGATCTCGTCGATCGACGCGGCGGGGGCCGTCAACCTCGCGCCCTATTCCTTCTTCAACGCCGTCGCCTACGTGCCGCCGCAGGTGATCTTCTCGGCGACGGGCCGGCACGCCACCGACCACGGCTTCAAGGACAGCATCGCCAACATCGAGGCGACGAAGGAATTCGTGGTCAACATGGCGACCTGGGACCTGCGCGAGCACATGAACCGCAGCTCCGCCCCGGCGCCGCACGGCGTCGACGAGTTCGACCTCGCGCGCGTCACGGCCGAGCCCTCGCGCGTGGTGCGCCCGCCGCGCGTCAAGGAGAGCCCCGTGCATCTCGAGTGCCGGCACGTGCGCACCGTGCCGCTGCTCTCGGCCAGCGCCGAGGAACCGAACACGCTGATCGTCGGCGAGGTCGTCGGCATCCACATCGCCGACACGGTGATCGTCGACGGCATGGTCGACTACGCGCGCATGCAGCCGATCGGGCGGCTCGGCTACCAGGACTATGCGCGGCTCGGCGAGGTCTTCGCCATGACGCGGCCCTCCTGGCCCTGAGCCGGGCGACGCGAAGGGCCCGGCGGAGCAAGCGGACCCGCGCGCGGCGACCTAGTCGATCGTGACGTCGTGGCGCGGCGCGTGCCAGTTGGCCGCCGCCGCGACGCAGCGCGGTACGTCCTCCTCCAGCATCAGGCGCTGCGCGACCAGCGCGCGCGCCGCCGCCTCGATGGCCCGCGCATAGGCCCCGGCGTCGGCATGTCGCTCGCGCACCGAGGGGCGCGGGTCGCCGAGCTGCGCGCGATGCTCCGGCGTCTCCGGGAAGGGCAGCGTCGAGCCCGTGAACTCGTGCATCGCGCCCTCGCCCTGGCCGCGCGCGCGCAGGTTCCAGCCCGTGTAGGTCGCCAGCGGCGCCTCGACCATCGGCGCGCGCACGCCGGCGACGTCGTTGCGGTCGGCGTCGACCGCCGGCACCAGCACGGTATAGCCATCGCCCGGCAGCACCTCCGGCGGCTCGCGCAGCACCCCGCGCGCCGCATCCGGGCCCCAGTCGAGGCGCGGCAGCGCGCTCGGCCCGCGCGGCACCGGCACGCCCGGGATGGCGGGGAACTGGCGCTTCCATTCCTCGAAGGACACCAGCGTGCCGTCGGCGCGGCGCGGCACGCGGCTGGCCGGCGGCTCGGTGCCATTCGTCGCCCAGGCGTCGAGCGCGTCGAGCATCGCGCGGAAGAACATCGAGGTCCACACGACGTTGATCTCGTTGCGGCAGATGCCGCGGCCAGGCCTGCCGAGGCGCGGGTCGGCGAAGTGCTGCGAGCTCGACCAGAGATAGGCGCGCACGTTCGCCGGCAGCTCCACGTCCCTGCCGCGCGTGTCGGTATGGACGAGCGACCCGCGCCGCTGCCAGTACTCGGTCGAGGTCTGGGTGTGCAGCACGAGCGGGTCCGTGGCGGGGCGCTTCAGGATCGCGTCGCGCGCGCCGGTGAAGTGGTCCTCGGTCTCGCCATAGGTGAAGGGGAAGCGGTCGGCCGGGTTGAAATGGTCCTCGTGCTCCTGGCCGGCGGCGACGATCACGTTGGCGAAGCGGTGGTTCATCCACATCAGCCCCGCGCCCGAGACATGCGGCAGCACGCCGTCGAAGACCCGCCGCCCGGCCGCGTCGGCGTTGAAGCCGCGATGCAGCGCGTCGCGGATCAGGCGGCCGGTCTGCGAGCGGCCCCAGGCATAGGCCTTCTCCACGCGCCCGCCGCCCTCCAGGAGCGGGTTCGGCGCGCCCGCGTCGTCGCGCGCGCCATGCTTGAGGAAGGCGATGAAGTCGCGCACCGCGACATGGCCCAGGCCGAGCACCAGCGGCGAATGGCCCTCGTAGACCAGCTCGTAGATCCAGCCCGGCCTGAAGCCCCCGGGAAGGTGGATATGCTGGTCGGAGGGCACGATGCCGCGCTCGCCGCCCTGGTTGTCGAGGCCGGTCCCGCCCTCGACCCGCGCGAACATCCACTGGTCGTGCGGCACGGGGATGCGCGCGTCGGTCGCGTAGCGGCGCATGGTCAGGCGCGCGCGGCGCGTGTCGAGGGACACCGCGGGATGGCTGCGCGTCGAGGCGCGGCTGCTCAGCGGGAACACGGTGACGCCCGGCCGGTCGGCGATGTACTCGACCCGGACCTGGCCGGCGACCGGGCGCCCGCCCTCCATGGCGACCGGCACGTCGAGCAGGAAGCGGTCGTCGCCCGGCAGCAGGTCCGCCTGCCAGCCGAGCCAGGCGACGGCATAGCCGCGGCGCATCAGGAAGCCGTTGCCGGCATGCGCGGCGGCGCGCGGGTCGTTGGAGGCCGGCGCGTCGTTGAAGAACTGCAGGCAGCGGATGTTCCCGCGATTGCCGTAGTCGAAGAAGACCCGGCCATTGCCGCGCGCGCGCGCGACCGGCGCCAGCAGCGAGAAATCGGCGGCGAAGCGCACCAGCCCGTCGGGATCGCGCGGCGCCTTGTCGAGGTCCGTGATGCCCGCCTGGGCGGGAGCGCCGGGATCGACCGCGAAGAGCGCCTTGCCCGACAGCCGCTCGTAGGCGCCGGCCGCGCCGAATTCCTGCCCCTGCGCGAAGGCGAAGCGGCGCTCCACGCGCAATTCGATCCTGTTCGTCATCGCCTCTCCCCCCGGCCGTCGCGGCCGCCACAGTATAGGCGCATCAGCATGCTTGAACGCAGGCCCCGCTTTCCGGTTAGAAGGACGCCATGGGACACGGATTCCACGAGGAGCGCCTGCGCGCGCGGCGGCGCGGCCGGTTCATGCTGGGGAGCCTGAAATGGCTCGCGCTGGCCGGCCTTGTCGCCGCCACGACCTATTTCGCCTATGGCGCCGGCTACCGCATGGCGGAGTCGGAATCCGGCGACCTGCGCGAGCAGGTCTCGGAGCTCGCCCTGCGCGCCGGCGCGCTCGACGAGGAGAAGGCGAGGCTGCAGCGCGACCTCGCCGCCGCCACCGGCCAGGCCGAGGAGCTGCGCCGGCGCTACGAGAGCGACGTGCCGACCGGCGCGATCTCGGAGCTGCTGCGCATCGCGCGCGCGCGCCTTGCCGCGGGCGTCAAGCCGGAGCGCCTCGCCTCGGTGCTGTCCGCGGCCGAGAACGCGCGGCGCTGCGACGAGCGGCCCGCGACGCGCCGCTTCATCGTGCGCACCGGCCCGCAACGCAACCCCAACGACAGCGCCGCCTTCGCCGACCGCCAGATCATGGTCACGGCGAGCGGCGTCTCCTCGGTCGACGCCTCGGGCAGGCCCGAGGGATGGTTCGACCCCTCCAAGCCGCTGACCGTCACCTTCACGCGCCTGGGCGGCGCGGAGACGACGGCGACCGGCGTGCTGCCGATCCACCACTCCGTCGTCATCCGCGAGGTCGAGTACCGCTTCGTGGTCGCCATCGGCGACGCGCGCGGCTTCGTGCTCGCGACCGCCGACAGCTGCGCCTATCCCTGAGGCGCGGCCGCGGGACCGGCGCGGCGCACGCCAGGCACGAACCGGGAGGACCACGCCATGCCGATCGACCTCGTCGCCGCCGACATCGCCGGGCTCGCAGGCGCGCTGCGCGCCGGTCGCCTGTCCGCGGCCGCGATCGCCGAGGCGGCGATCGACGCGCATGGCCGGCGCGAGAAGGCGCTCAACGCCCATCGCGCCTTCGACCCGGCGCTGATGCGCCGCCAGGCCGCGGCCGCGGACGCGCTGCTCGCCGCGGGTTGCGACCTCGGCCCGTTCATGGGCCTGCCCGTCTCGGTCAAGGACCTGTTCGGCCTCTCGGGCTTCCGCACCTGGGCCGGGACGCCGCGCGCGCTGCCCGCGGAGCACGAGCGCGAGGGCGCCTTCGTCGGCGCGTTCCGCCGCCAGGCGGCGCTGCTCGCGGCCAAGACCCATACGGTGGAGTTCGCCTTCGGCGGGCTCGGCACGAACCGCCACTGGGGCGCGCCGCGCAACCCGTGGGACGGCGCCACGCATCGCGTCGGCGGCGGCTCCAGCTCGGGCGCCGGCGTCGGCCTGTGGCAGGGCTCGTCGATGCTCGCGCTGGGCTCCGACACGACGGGATCGGTGCGCATGCCCGCGAGCTGGACGGGCACGGTCGGGATCAAGGTCAGCCGCGGCCGCTGGACCACCGACGGACTGCTGCAGCAGAGCGAGACGCTCGACACGCCGGGCCTCCTCGCGCGCAGCGCCGCCGACGCAGCGCTCGGCTTCGCGGCGCTCGACGGCGTCCCCGGCGACGCCATCGCATGGGCGCAGGCGCAGGCCGCGCGCCCGCTCGAGGGCCTGCGCATCGGCATCGTGCGCAAGCCCTTCCTCGAGGGCTGCGAGGCGGGGATCGCCGAGCGCGTCGAGGAGGCGCTGCGCGAACTCGAGGCAGGCGGCGCGCGCCTCGTCGAGTTCGACCTTCCCGAGGCGGTGCCGGCCTACGAGCTCTGGCTCGCGGGGCATCTCTCCGCGCCCGAGGCGCATGCGACGCTGGTCGAGCGCTTCGCCGAGTGGATCCCCGAGATCGACCCCAACATCTGGGCGCGCATCAGCAGCTTCGGCGAGATGCCCGCCGGCGAATACGTGCGCCGGCGCCGGCGCATCCTCGGCTGGATGGAGGCGACCGAGGCACGCATGTCCACGATCGACGCGATCGCCATGCCGACCATCCCGATCTCGCCGCCTGCGCTCGCGGAGGTGGAGGCGCTCGAGGGCTATCGCGCCCGCAACACGGCGGCGTCGCGCAACGCCGCGGTGATCAGCCTGCTCGATTGCTGCGCCACCACGCTGCCCGTCGGGCTCGACGCTGCGCGCATGCCGGTCGGCCTGCAGCTCGCCGCGCGGCGCGGCGGCGAGCGCGCGCTGATGGGGATCGTGCTCGCCGCGGAGCGGCGGCTGGGGCGGGCGATCGACCGCCTCGGCCGGCCGCCGATGGCCGCCGCATGATGCGCCGCGCCGCATCGCGCTGGATGGCGGCGGCGCTGGCCCTGGCGCTGGGCCTCGCCATGCGCCCCGCCGCCGCGCATCCGCATGTCTACGCCGACATCGAGGTCGAGCTCGTCGTTTCGGCGGACGGGCGCCTCGAGGCGCTGCGCCAGACCTGGGTCTTCGACGACGCCTTCTCCGCCTACACGATCCCGCGCCCGCGGCGCGGCCGCCCGGCCAGCGGGCCGGACGCCGCCGCGCTCGACGCGGCGCGCCGCATGGTCGGCGACCTCCACGCCCATGGCTACTTCACGCTGCTGCAGCGCGAGGGACGCCGGCTCGCGACCGGAAGGGCGCGCGACGTGCGCGGCGAGCTGCGCGAGGGCCGGCTCGCGATCGGCTTCCTGCTGCCGCTGGCCGAGCCCGCGGACCTGCGCGCCGCCGTGCTCTCCTACGCGGTGTTCGACCCGAGCTACTACATCGAGATGCTGCATCGCGACGCGGCGGCGATCGCGCTGCCGGCCACGGCCGCGGGCTGCGCGACGCGGCTGGTCGCGCCCGCGCCGGAGCCGGAGCAGGTATCGCGCGCCGCCGCGCTGGGGCCGGGCCAGTCCGGCGGCGACAGCATGGGCGAGGCCTTCGCCGAGAAGGTCTTCGTGCGATGCGGCGCGCCGCCCTGATCGCGCTCGCGGGCGCGGCGCTGCTGGCGGCGCCCGAGGCGCCGGCGCAGGACGCCGCGCGCGCCACGGGCGGGCTCGTCGCCTGGATCCTGGAGACGCAGCGCGCGCTCCATGGCGAGCTCGTGCGCCTGGTACGCGTGCTCGCGGACGATCCCGGCGGCAGGGCGACGGGCGCGCTCCTGCTCGCCTCGTTCCTCTACGGGCTCTTCCACGCGGCCGGGCCCGGCCATGGCAAGGCCGTGCTCGGCACGTACCTCGCGACGCAGCCGCAGCGCCTCGCGCGCGGCATCGGCCTCGCCGTCGCCTCCGCCTTCGCGCAGGGCGCGGTCGCCGTGGTCCTCGTCGTCGCGCTCGTCGTCGTGGCCGGCTGGCTGCCGCGCGACGCGCAGGGCGCCGCGGCATGGAGCGAGCGCGCCGGCTTCGCGATGCTCGCCGCGCTCGGCTGCATGCTCGCCTGGCGCGGCGCGCGCGCGATCGCCCGGCGCGACGACGGCCACGCGCATGGCTGCGCGCTTGGCCACGGGCACGGGCATGTCGATGGGCATGGGCACGAACATGGGCATGGGCATGGGCATGGTTGCGGCCATGCGCATGCGCCGGCACCCGGCGCGCTCGCCACGCCCGGGCTGCTCGCGGCGCTGGGCGTCGTGATGTCGATCGGCCTGCGGCCCTGCACGGGAGCGGTGCTCGTGCTCGTGCTGGCCTTCGCCTTCGACCTGCTCTGGGCGGGCATCGCCGCGGTCGCCGCGATGTCCGCGGGCACCGCGCTGGCACTGGGCGCGATGGGCGCGGTGGTCGTGGTGGCGCGCCAGCGGGCGCTGGCGCTGGCCGGGCATGGCGGCGAAGGATTCGCGCGCAGCGCCGCCGCCTGGCTGTCCCTCGCGGGCGGCTGCGCGATCGCCGTGCTTGGCGCGCTGCTCCTGCACGCCGCCTTCGGCCCCGTCCATCCGCTCGGCCTGTGAGGCCGCGTGGGCGGGGCCGGCGGCCGCCTCAGTCGTGGATGCGCATCACCGCCTCGATCTCGACGGAGATGCCGTTGGGCAGCGAGCCCATGCCGACCGCCGAGCGCGCGTGCCTGCCGCGATCGCCGAGCACGGCGACGAACAGGTCGGAGCAGCCGTTGATGACCTTCGGGTGGTCGCCGAATTCCGGGATCCCGTTGACCATGCCGAGGACCTTGAGCACCTCGACGCGCGACAGGTCGCCCGCGGCCAGCTTCGCCACCGAGAGCACGCCGAGGCCCGTGATCTTCGCGTGCTCGTAGGCCTGCTCCCAGGTCAGGTCGCGGCCCACCTTGCCGACATGCATGGAGCCGTCGGGCCGGCGCGGCCCCTGGCCCGACAGGTAGAGCGTGTTGCCGTCGCGCTTGAACGGCACGTAGTTGGCCACCGGCGTGGGCGTGCGCGGCAGCTCGAGCCCCATCGATGCGAGCTTCTCTTCTGGCGTCATGATCCCCTCCTCGTTGCGCCTGCGTCGTCCTCGTTAGCGCGGCCGGGCGCGGATCGCCAGAGCACGATCGCGGTCGAGGCGACGCCGATCAGCGCCATGCCGGCGACGGCCAGCCCGTCCGGTGCCTCCGCGAAGGCGACCCAGCCGATCGCGAGCGCCGCGGGAAGCCGCGCGAAGTCCATCGCCGCCATCGTCGAGAAGCGGCCCAGCGCGTAGCCGCGCGACAGCGCGACCTGGCCGATCCATGCCAGCGCGCCCAGCACGACCAGCCAGGGCAGCGCCGCGGGCGCGGGCGTGGTCCAGGCGGCCCAGGCGCCGGGCACCGAGAGCAGCGTCCCGACCAGCAGGAAGAGCGCGGCGATCCGCCCTGCGGGCTCGGTCGCGGAGAGGCGCTTCACCGTCATCATGGCGATGCAGGTGAGCAGCGCGTTGGCGAGCGCCGCCAGCGCCGGCAGCAGCGGCGCGTGCGCGAAGCCGGGGCGCAGCACGAGCATCGCGCCGGCGAAGCCCGCGAGGAGCGCGAGCGCGCGCGCCGCCGAGAAGCGCTCGCCGAAGGCCAGCATGCCGATCGCCGCGGCCCAGAGCGGCTGGGTGAAGCCCAGCGCCATCACGTCCGCGAGCGGCATGCGCTGGGCGGCGTAGACGAATGCGACGAAGCCGGCGTAGCCGCAGGCCGCGCGCAGCGCGTGCGCGCCCGGCCGCCGCGTGGCGAGCAGCCCGCCGCCGCCGCGCAGCATGGACGGCGCGAAGAACGCGAGCGCGAAGAGGAAGCGGAACAGCACGATCACCGGCTCGGGCAGCTCGCGCCCCAGCACCCTGATGATCGCGACGCCGGCGACGAGGCAGGCCGCGTTAAGCAGCATGAACATGGCGCCGCGGATGTCGCGCCCGCGCGCGGTCGCCAGGTGCGAAGCGTCCTCGCCAGCCATCAGGTCCCCCGGGCGGCGATCCTAGCCGCCGGGCGCCGCCGGGCCCATCGCGCCGAACCCGTCCTTAAGGATTCGGAAGGCACGTTCCAGCGATGGAATGCCAACGGGCGCCACATGCGCAGGGCCAAGGACCGCGGCGCAGCGACGCGAACGCCACGGCGGCGCGCTGCCGCGCGGGCCGCGCGCGGATGGCCGCGCGATGAGCGGCCTCACGCTCCGCGCCAAGCTCTTCGCGGTCGGCGCCGGCCTGCTGCTGGCGACGGTGACCCTGCTCACCACCTTCCAGGTCTGGCATGTCGAGCACGCGCTCCACGACCATCTGCTCGCGCGCGCCGAGGCCGACAAGCCCTTCCTCCAGGCCTCGCTCGCGACGCTGGTCTGCGACCACGAGGTCGCCGACATCGAGGCCGTGCTGCGCGCGAGCGTCGCGACGGACGGGCTCTCGCACCTCGTTCTCGTCGACCCCCAGGGCAAGCTGATCGCGGCCTCGGGCTGGAACGTCGAGGCGAATGGCCTGCCGCCGGGCGGGCCGTCGCCGATCGCCGGTCCCGACGGGACGCGCCGGCTGCCCTTCCAGGTGCCGATCTTCGAGCGCGACGTCCAGGTCGCGACGCTGCATTTCGGGATCTCGTGGGAGCCGCTCGCGCAGGCCCGCGACGAGGTGATGCGGCGCGGCGTCGTGATCGCCGCGCTCAGCCTCCTCGTCATGCTGGTCGCGCTCGAATGGTTCCACAAGCTCCTGATGCGCCCGCTCGCCGACCTGCACGTCGCGAGCGAGCGCATCCGCGCGGGGCGCTTCGACGTCGAGCTGCCGACGGGCAGGCAGGACGACATCGGCGCGCTGTGCGACAGCGTGCGCTTCATGTCTTCCGAGATCGCAGCGCGCATCGACGCGCTCGAGAAGGTCCGGGAAAGGCAGCGCGCGCTCCTCGACGAGGCGCATCGCCGCGAGTCGGAGCTCGCCGCCGCGCGCAACAAGGCCGAGGCGGCGAGCCGGGCCAAGGCGGAGTTCCTCGCGCAGATGAGCCACGAGCTGCGCACCCCGCTCAACGCGATCATCGGCTTCTCGCAGGTCATCGCGCTCTATGCGCGCAAGGGTGGCCCGACGGCCAAGCAGGCGGAGTACGCCGACGACATCCACGCGAGCGGCATGCACCTCATGGCAATGATCGAGGCGATCCTCGAGATGACGCAGCTCGAGATGGACCGCCGCGTCTTCGCCTCGCAGGACCTCGACCTCGCTGCGGTGGTCGACCAGGCGCGGCGCTTGGCGGCGAGCGACCTCGAGAAGAACCACCTCGCCTTCAGCCTCGAGAGCAGCGGCGACATCGCCTGCATCGGCGACGAGACTGCGGTGCGCCAGATCTTCGTCAACCTGCTCGCCAACGCGGCGCGCTACGCCCGCGCGGGCTCGCGCGTGCGCATCCGCGCGGCGGCCTCGGGCAAGCGCACGACCTGCTCGGTCATCACCGAGGGGCCGCATTTCCCGGCGCATGTCCTGACCGGGTTCGGCACGGCATTCCTGCGCCCGTCCCAGGACAGCGAGCTGATCCGCGGCAAGCAGGGCCTCGGGCTCGGCCTGGCGATCAGCTACGAGCTGGCCCGGCGACAGGGCGGCTCGCTCACGCTGCGCAACGTCGGCGGCGGCGCGGAGGCGATCCTCGAGCTGCCGCGCCGCCCCGCGGCGGAGATCCCGCTCCAGCAGGCGAGCTGAGGCGCGCGCCGCGGCTCAGCCCGGCGCAGTTCCCCCGGCGCCCAGCGCAGCGAGCCCCGCGCGCACGCGCCGCTCGATCTCGGCCTGGCGCGTCGCCGCCGGCATGGGCAGCGTTTCCGCCACCACGCGGCCGACCAGGCGCCCGACCTCGCGCTGCAGCGCCTCGTCGTCGACGTTGGATTTCGGCACGCGCACGATCACGTCGCCGGCGAAGCTCGGGATCGTGCCGTCGGCGTTGGGCTTCGCCCGCGGCGGATCCTCGCCCGCCGCCACCGCGCGGATCGCGCGCCGCAGCCCGCGGCGCAGCATCGCCACGCCCTTGTCCGTCGAGCCGAGCGTCTCCTCGGCATGGATCGTGATCGGCCCCTGCCCCACCTGCGCCTCGTAGTCGCTGGGCATGCGCTGGCCCTCCTCGTGGCTGCGCTCCGTCCCGGTCTGGCCGAGGAAGTCGACCTTGCCGAGGCCGACCTTGGCGCGGTCGCCCTTGCCGCCGCGGTCGAGCGTCGGGTTGAAGTGGCGCCAGCCGGTGATGCGGCAGCTTCGGTCGTCGACCGGCACCGTCCACTTCGTGATGCCGACGCGCGGGAAGAAGAGCTCGCGATCCGCGTCCTGGTAGATGTCGGGCGGCTGCGCCACGGCGGGGAACATGTTCTCCGCGGTGCGCACCCAGATGTACTCGTTCCAGCGCCGGGAATTGGTCAGGTAGATCCCGACGCGGTCCTCCATCCAGTGCCACTCGACGACGGGGAAGGCGCCCCAGGCGGCGTTGAAATGCGCCCGCGTGGCGCGCGTGTGCAGGAACACGCTGTGCCAGGGATCCATCGGGTTCTCGGCCACCTGCAGCCAGTTGCAGGGATAGTCGATCGAGTACGGCACCATCTCGTTGCCCGGCTGCGCCATCGTGTCGAGCACGGGGAAGTCCGGCGTCTTCTCGGGCGGGCCGAGATAGGCGAAGAGCAGCCCGTCGCGCTCGCGCACCGGATACGCGCCGTGGCAGAGCGTCTCGCGGATGCGGCTCGTGGCCGGCTCGCCAGGCGTCTCGAGGATCCGGCCGTCGATGTCGAAGAGCCAGCCATGGTAGCAGCAGCGGATGCCGCGCTCGGCGACGATGCCGTACTCGAGCGAGGTGCGCCTGTGGCTGCAATGCTTGTGCAGCAGGCCGTGCCGCCCGGACAGGTCGCGGAACAGGACGAGGTCCTCGCCCAGGACGCGGATCGCCAGCGGCAGGTCGCGGACCTGCTCCGTCATCGCGACGGGATGCCAGAAGCGGCGCATGTACTCGCCGCAGGGCGTGCCCGGCCCGACATGGGTGAGCTCGGCGTCCTCGGCCGCGTTCGAGCGGCGGTGCCAGCCGTTCCAAGGCCTGGCCCGCCAGTTGACCTCCGTCATCCCCTTCCTCTCCTCCGGCGCCCCCCGGCGCCGGCGCAACGATCCGGGCCCTGGCTCACGCGAGGTCGATGACGATCGACCCGCCCTCGTCGAGATGCGCGCGCGCGCCCGGCGGCACGACGCAGGTCGCGTCGTATTCCTCGACGATCAGCGGCCCGGTGCGCGGCGTGGAGAGGTCGCTGCGGCGCAGGACCGGCGTCTCCACCCAGCCATGCGCGCCACCGAACCACGCGGGGCGCGGCGGCGGCGGCACCGGCTCGGGCCGCGTCGGGCGCACGCGCTCCGGCACGCTCGGGCCCTCGCGCAGGCCCTGGCCGACGACCTGCATCGCCACCAGCTCGACCGGCTCGTCCGGGCCGGCGCGGTGGCCATAGGTCCTCTCGTGCTCCTCGGCGAAGCCCTCCTCGAGCAGGCGCACCATCGTCGCGTCGATCGGCCCGTCGGGCATCGGCACGACGAGCTCGTAGCTCTGACCCTGGTAGTGCAGCGCGGCGGAGCGGCGCAGCCGCGCGCGCGCGCCCTCGAAGCCCTCGGCGGCGAGCTGGGCGCGCGCCTGCCCGGCGAGCTCGTTCCAGGCCGCCTCGATCTCGCCGAGGTCGGCCTTGCGCAGCAGGCGGCGGAAGCTGCGCGCATAGTGGTGCTCGACGTCGGCGTAGAGCAGGCCGAAGGACGAGAACAGCCCCGCGCTCGGCGGCACCACGACGCGCCGCATGCCGAGCGCCGAGGCCATGCCGCAGGCGAAGAGAGGCCCGTTGCCGCCGAAGGCGAAGAGAGAGAACGCGCGCGGGTCGCGCCCGCGCTCGGTCGACACGGCCTTGATCGCGCGGATCATGTTGGAGGCCGCGATCTGGTGCGCGCCATGCGCGGCGGCCTCGATCGTCATGCCCAGCGGCCTGGCGACCTTCGCCTCGAACACCGCGCGCGCGCGGCCGGCGTCGAGCTTCACCGCGCCGCCGACGAGGTGCGAGGGGTTGATGTAGCCCAGCAGCACGTTGGCGTCGGTGACCGTCGGCACCTCGCCGCCGCGCGCGTAGCACACGGGGCCGGGCGTCGACCCGGCGCTCTCAGGCCCGATCTGCAGCGACCCGCCGGCATCGATCCAGACATGGCTGCCGCCGCCGGCGCCGACCTCGGCGAGGTCGATCGCGGGCACCTTGAGGATGTAGCCAGCGCCGGTGAGCAGCCGCGAGCCGATCATGATGCCCGCGCCGACCGAGTACTCGGCCGCGCGCGTCACCTCGCCGGCCTCGACCATCGCCGCCTTGGCGGTCGTGCCGCCCATGTCGAAGGTGATGATGCGGTCGAGACCGCGCGCGCGGGCCAGCGCCTGGCCGCCGACCACGCCGCCCGCGGGGCCGGACTCGATGATGTTCATCGGCCGCTCGGCCGCCGCCACGTCGGTGGTGAGCCCGCCATTCGACTGCATCAGCAGCAGCCGCGCGCGGATCCCCGCATCGTCGAGGCCTCGGCGCAGCGCGCGCAGGTAGGTCGCGACGACCGGCATGACGTAGGCGTTCACCACGGTGGTCGAGGTGCGCTCGTATTCCTTGATCTCCGGCAGCACCTCGTAGCTCACCGACAGCGGCAGCCCGGGCGCCTTGCGGCGGACGATGTCGCGCAGCATCAGCTCGTGCGCGGGATTGGCGAAGGAGTTGATGAGGCAGATCGCGATCGCCTCCACCTTCTCGGCGAGCAGGCGGTCGACCGCGCGCTCGGCGTCGGCGGGGTCGAGCGCGCGCTCGACGCGGCCCTGGGCGTCGACGCGCTCGTCCACGACCTGGCGCAGGTAGCGCTCCACCAGCGGCTCGGGCTTGCTCCAGGTCAGGTCGTAGAGCCGCGGCATGCGCAGCGTGCGGATCTCCAGCACGTCGCGGAAGCCCTTGGTCGTGACGAGGCCGGTGCGCGCGCCCTTGTGCTCGAGGATCGCGTTCGAGGCGACGGTCGTGCCGTGCCGGATCTCCTCGATGTCGGGGCCGGAGAGCCCCTGCTCGCGGAACACCTCGACCAGGCCCTCGACGATGGCGCGCGCGTAGTTGTCCACGCTCGAGGAGATCTTCTTGGTGTGGATCGTGCCGTCGGACCCGAGCAGCACGATGTCGGTGAAGGTGCCGCCGATGTCGACGCCGACGCGGTAGGTGGTCATCTGGATCTGTCCCGTGCGTTCGCGTTTCTGCTGCGTGGGTTCACTCGGCCGCGCGCGCGGAGGGCGGGTCCTCGCGCTGCACCGCCGGCACCTCGCGCCAGCCGCGCGCGGCGCGGATCGCGGCGCGCGCGCGCGCCGTGGCGGCGGCGTCGACGGTCCATGCCGCGACGTCGACGACCACGCCGTAGTCGGCGCGCGCGCGCGCCGGCGAGAGCAGCTCGTTGCGCACGTCCTTGAGGACCGCGGCGGGGTCGCGCTCGAGCGGGTCGCCCCAGCCGCCAGCGCCGGCCAGGACGTGGCGCAGCACGTCGCCGCGGCGCACGGTCATCGTGAACTTCCCGGGCAGCGGGCGGTTCTCGCCGTCGGGGTTGAGGTGGTTCGAGCTGGGCGCGCCGGGCGAGCCGCCATAGAGGCCGAAGGGCCGGTGGTCGCGGCGGTCGCTGCGCACCTGCAGCGTGCCCTCGGTCTCGTTGAAGCGGTAGTCGCGCATGAAGGGCACGCCGCCGCGGAACCGGCCCGCGCCCGCGCGGTCGGGCACGAACTCGTAGGCGAGCAGCGAGATCGGGTGCTCCGCCTCGGTCACCTCGATCGAGTGCGAGGCCATGTTGGCGAACATGTGCGAGTTGCCGTCGAGCCCGTCCGCCCAGGGACGCGCGCCCCAGGCGCCGCAGGTGAAGTCGACGTAGATGAAGGGCTTGCGCGCGTCGTCGTAGCCGCCGATCGAGATGCCCGTGTTGCCGCCGTCGCCCGCCGCCTTCACGCGGTCGGGCAGCATCATGGCGAGCGCGCCGAACATGCAGTCGGTCATGCGGAAGCCGGTCAGGCCGCGCGCCGCGCAGGCCGCCGGCAGCACGCCGTTGCCGACCGTGCCGGGCGGGCAGGTGACCTCGATGGCGCGGAACACGCCCTCGTTGTTCGGGATGCCCGGCGGCAGGACCGAGCGCACGCCGGTGTAGCTCGCCGCCTTGGTGAAGGAGAGCGTGTTGTTGATCGCGCCCTTCACCTGCGGGCTGGTCCCGGTCCAGTCGACCACCATGTGGCCGCCCTTCTTGCGGATCGTGACGAAGAGGCGGATCGGCTTGCCGTAGTCGACGCCATCGTCGTCGATCCAGTCCTCGAAGCTCCATTCGCCGTCGGGCAGCTTCTCGAGCGCCGCGCGCGTCATGCGCTCGGCGTAGTCGACCGTCTCGCGCATCAGCTCGCGGACCTCGGCCGCGCCGTGGCGCGCGACGAGGTCCGCGAACTGCCGCTCGGCGATGTGGCAGGCGGCGAGCTGCGCGCGCAGGTCGCCGAAGACCTTCACCGGCACGCGCACGTTGCGGTCGATGAAGGTCATGATGGTCTGGTTGAGCTTGCCCGCCTCGTAGAGCTTCATCGGCGCGATGCGCAGGCCCTCGGCGTAGATCTCGGTCGAGTCCGACGCGTTGGATCCCGCGACGCGCCCGCCGACGTCGGTGTGGTGGCAGACGGTGCAGGCGAAGGCCAGGCGCTCGCCCTGGTGGAAGAGCGGCTTGAAGACGAAGATGTCCGGCAGGTGCATGCCGCCGTCGAACGGGTCGTTCATGACGAACACGTCGCCCTCGGCGATGTCGCCGGCGAAGTGCCGCATGATCGATTCCATCGCGGTCGGCACCGAGCCGAGATGGCCCGGCAGCGTCAGCCCCTGCGCCACCAGCTTGCCCTCGGCGTCGGCGAAGCCGGTGGAGAAGTCCATGTTGTCCTTGAGCACGCCCGAATAGGTCGTGCGCACGACGGTGAGCGCCATCTCGTCCGCGATCGAGAAGATCGCGTTCTTGAACAGCTCGAAGGTGATCGGGTCGATCTTCCGGGTCATGGCGCCGCTCCGCGTGTGGAGCCCGATGTTGCGCGCGACGGCCGCGCGCCGACAAGCGCCACGTGCGCGGGGGGCGCCATCCGCGCGGCGTCAGGCCGCGCGCGACGCCCCGCCCGCGAAGCGCGCCAGGGCCTCGGCGAGGTCCTTCTGGCGCACGGGCTTGGACAGGAACCCGTCGATGCCGCAGCGCGCCGCCTCGTCGCGGTCCGAGGGCTGCGTGAAGGCGGTGAGCGCGAGGATCGGGATCGCGCCCCCGCGCGCACCGGCGGCGCGGATGCGGCGCGCCGCCTCGAACCCGTCCATGACCGGCATCTGGATGTCCAGGAGCACGAGGTCGAAGGACTCCCCGGCGAAGGCGTCCACGGCCTCGGCGCCATTCGCCACGAGCGACACGCGGTGGCCGAGCCCCTCGAGCATCAGCCGGATGACGAGCTGGTTGGTGGGCGTGTCCTCCGCCACCAGGATCGCGAGCGGCCCGGACCGCGAGGTCGCCGGCGCGGCATCGCGCGCGTCGTCCTGCGCCCCGGCCGCGCGCAGCGGGATCGTCGT
>CANMWW010000003.1 GCA_947500965.1 Alphaproteobacteria bacterium | reverse complement strand
CGTGCCGAGGAAGAGGCGCTCGGAATAGCCGCGCTTCTCGATCTCGCCCATGGCGACGGTGCCGATCGTCGCCGCGGTGGCCACGCTCGAGCCCGAGGTGGCCGCGAACATCGCGCAGGCCGCGACGTTGGAGTGCATGAGCCCGCCGGGAAGCCACGGCATCCAGAGGACGAGGGCGCCGTACATGCGCTCCGCCATGCCCGATCGCAGCAGGATCTCGCCCAGCAGGACGAAGAAGGGGATGGCGACCAGCAGGAAGTTGTTCGACGTCGCCCAGGCCATCTCTCCCATGGCGAGCGAGAGCGGCAGGCGCGAGTAGATCTCCGACAGCGCGAGGCCGAGCACGCCGAGCACTGCGGCGACGGGCACCGCGAGCGCGAGCAGGCCGATCAGGATGGCGAGCGTGACCCAGATCATCGGCCGGCCTCCCGCGCCGCGCGCTCCTGGATGTCGCGGATCTCCTCCTCCACCTCCTCCTCGGCCGAGCGCGTGCCGGCCATCTTGACGGCATCGCCGGCGCGGCCGCCGAGCGCCGCGGCCAGCGCCTGCACGAAGAGCAGGATCCCCGAGGCGAGGAAGACGGCGAGGCCGGCGAGCCAGAGGACCTGCGGGATCACGGTCGGCGTCTCGAGCGCGGACTGGCTGCGCGAGCCGGCGGTCCAGGACTGCCCGGCGACGCCGATGCCGTGCCAGGCCACGAGGCCGAAGAAGGCGAGGAAGAGCGCGAGGCCGGCAAGGTCGAGCGCGATGCGCAGCGCCGGCGCGAAATGGACGTAGAGCGAATCGATGCGGATATGCGCGCGGTCGAGCAGCGCGGCGCCCAGCCCCCAGGCGGTGCCGATCGCCAGCGCGTAGCCGGCGAGCTCGTCGGCGCCGCCGACCGAGGCGGCGAGGAACTTGCGCATCAGCACGTCGATGCCGATGACGATCGCGGCGAGGAGCACGAGCGCGCCACCGAACCAGAGGCCCCAGCGCGACACGCGCCGGGAGAGGGCGGAGAGGCTGTCCATGTCGATCGCGTCCTTGCGCGTGCCGGCGCGGCGGGGCGGAGGCTGGCCCCTCCCGGCGAGGACCGGGAGGGGCCGCCGCCGGTCGTCAGCCCGTCGGGGCCTTGAGGCCGAGGACCTTGCCCACGGTCTCGTTCCACTCGCGGGCGCACTCGGCGCCGCAGCGCTTGGCCCAGCCGGAGAGGACGGCGCCCTCGACCAGCTTCTTGTGGGCCTCCATCTCCGCGGGCTTGACCGGGACGATGGTCGTGGAGGCGAGCTTGCCCATGGTGCAGGGCTGGCGGTTGGTGTTGCAGGTCTCCGCCTCGGCGTCCGCCTTCTTCAGCGTCGCCCACATCTTGTCCTCGTAGGCCTTGACCTGGTCGAGGATGAAGGCCTGCGTGCGCGCGTCGAGCCGCTTCCAGGTGTTCAGGTTGACGGCCATGACGTTGATGCTCCAGCCCAGCGACATCGGGTAGACCGACTTCGCGACCTCGGGCCAGCCGGCGGTGTTGCCGGAGAGCGAGCCGGTCACGCCGCAGTCGACGACGCCGTTGTTGAGCGCGGGCACCACCTCGGCGAAGGCCATGCTGACCGCCGTGGCGCCGACGCCGCCGAGGAAGTCGCGCATCGTGTTGTTGAACACGCGCACCTTCTTGCCCTTGAGGTCGTCGAGGCCGCCGATCACGCCGCGGCACCAGAAGACCTGCGGCGGGTTGCCGCCGAACGCCAGCAGCTTGGCGTTCCAGTTCTTCTGCATCTGGCGGTCGATGACCTCGCGATAGGCGTTGCAGGCCGCGCGCGCCTTGTCCGCGTCGAGCGTCAGGCCCGCGAGGTCGCAGCCCTCGAAGCGCGGGTCGTCGCCGGCCATCTTCGAGATGTCCATGCCCGCGAAGTCCATGACGCCGAGGCGCAGCAGGCGCAGCATCGTCTTGTCGTCGACGCCCATCTGGTCGAGCGGCGTGATGTCGGCGGTGATGGCGCCGTTCGAGGCCTTGGTGATGGTCTCGCGCCAGAACGGCACCTCGTCGACCATGGAGGCGACGGTCGGGCCGTTGAGGCCGATCACCTTGAACTGGTTCTTGGGCAGGTCCTGCGCCGAGGCGATGCCGGCGAAGGCCAGCGCCGCGGCCGCGGCGACGATCGTGTTGCGCGCCTTCATGGTCGAGTTCTCCCTGCGTTGCGGCGGACGGCCGGGTCCCGGCCCTCCTTCGCTCGGATGCTGGACCCTAATTCGGGGCCGCGCAACGGTCAGCGAATGGGCTGCCTGCCCGCTTCGCGGGCAGCTTGCCGGGCGCGCGGCGGATCGCGACGGGAGCCCGGAGGCCTCCCGGTCAGGCGCCGGGAAGGCGCGGGGAGCGGCCTTCGGAATCGACGACGCCCTTGGCGAGCAGGATGTTGCCGTAGAAGCGCCGCTCGCCCGAGCGCACGACCGCGAAGGCGCGCCTGGCCTCGTCGTAGAATTGCTGGCGGTCGATCGACCGCGGCGCGAAGGTATGGCCGAGCGCGCGGCCGAGCACGCCGGCGAAGTCGCGCACCGCTTCCGGCACCTCGTCGGGCGCGCCGATCACCTGCATCACCCGCGCGGGATGCGGCACGGCGTGGTCGAGAGGCATGACCGAGAGCACCGCGCGCAGGATTTCCGGCGCGCCCGCCGCGTCCAGCGCCACCAGCCGCCGCGCGCAGGCCGCCGCGGGGAAGTTCGCGTCGACGATCGCGATCTCGTCGCCATGCCCCATCGAGGCGAGGGCATGGAGCAGGTCCGGCGTCAGCAGCGGGTCGAGTCCGATCAGCATGTCTTCCCCTCCATCGCGGGCCCTCCGTCGCGGGCGAAGGCTGCCACCCGGCCGCGCCGCGCGGCAATCGCAATTGCGCGACAGGCGCCAGTCGTGGAGAGTCGCGGCCGGTCGGAGTTCTAGCCCCCGCGCGGGGGTGGTGGCGACTTCGCGCAAGAAGGGGGAGACATCCATGCGTACAGACAAGCTCCGCGGCCTCTGGGTCGCCAGCCTCACGCCGCTCGACGCCGCCGGCCGGATCGACGCCGGGCTCTTCGCGGCCCATTGCCGCTGGCTCCTCGAGCGCGGCGTCGAGGGCGTCGCCGTGTTCGGCACGACCGGCGAGGGCCAGTCCTTCTCGGTGCGCGAGCGCATCGACGCGGTGGACGGGCTGCTGCGCGCCGGCATCCCCGGCGACCGCGTCGTCGTGGGCACGGGCTGCGCCGCGGTGCCCGACGCGGTCGAGCTGACGCGCCACGCGCTCTCCAGCGACGTCGCCGCCGCGATGGTCCTGCCGCCCTTCTTCTGGAAGGGGCAGAACGACGCCGCCGTCGCGCATGGCATCGGCAGCGTGATCGAGGGCGTGAAGGACCCCGCGCTGCGCGTGATCCTCTACCACATCCCCCAGGTCTCGGCGGTCTCCATCGACGCCGGCGCGATCGGCCTGCTGCGCAAGCGCTTCGGCGCGGTGGTCGCGGGCATCAAGGACAGCTCCGCCGACTTCGTGCACTTCGACACCGCGCTGACGGCCTATCCCGACATGCTCCACTTCGCCGGCGCCGAGCCGCAATTCGCGCGCGTGCTCGAGGTGGGCGGGGCCGGCACGATCTGCGGCCTCGGCAACGTCGCGCCGAAGATCATGGCGCGGCTGCGCGACGGCCGCTCGGCGGCGCAGGACGCGCAGCGCGAGATCGAGGCCTGCTGCCGCTTCCTCGTCGGCCGCCCCTTCCTGCAGACGACGCGCGCGATGCTCGCCGCGCTGACGGGCGAGAAGGCCTGGCTGCGCACCCGCGCGCCGCTGGTCGCCTTCGACGATGCGCAGGCGGCGGAGGTCTCCTCCGCCATGGGCCGCCTCTCCGGCCTGGGCTGAGCCGGGCGGGCGCGGCGATGCGGATCACCGCGCTCGAGACGATCAGGCTCGCCTCGCGCGCCAACCTCCTCTGGGTGCGCGTGCACACGGACGAGGGCCTGGTCGGGCTGGGCGAGACCTTCCGCGGCGCCGAGGCGGTGGAGACGTTCCTCCACGCCTCGGTCGCGCCGATGCTGGTCGGCCGCGACCCGCTCGCCATCGATGCGATCGCCAAGCTGCTGGCCGAGCCCTATCTCGGCTTCCGCTCCTCTGGCGTGGAGATGCGCGCGGCCTCGGCGGTCGACATCGCGCTCTGGGACCTCGCCGGCAAGGCCGCCGCCATGCCGGTCTGGCAGCTGCTCGGCGGGCTCACGCGCGATCGCATCCGCACCTACAACACCTGCGCGGGCTACGCCTACAACGCCAGCGGCGGCAGGCGCGAGATCGGCGCCGGCGACGCGCCCGCCGGCCCCTACGACGACCAGGTCGCCTTCGAGCGCGACGCGGGCGAGCTCGCCCAGAGCCTGCTCGCCGAGGGCGTCACGGCGATGAAGATCTGGCCCTTCGACCGCTACGCCGCGCGCAGCGGCGGCAACTTCATCTCCTCGGCGGACATCGCGCGCGGCATGGAGCCCTTCGAGCGCATCCGCCGCGCGGTCGGCGACCGCATGGACGTGATGGTGGAGTTCCACTCGATGTGGGACCTGCCCTCGGCGCTGGCGATCGCGCGGCCGCTGCGCGACATCCGCCCCTACTGGTCCGAGGATCCGGTGAAGATGCTCGACGCCGCGGCGCTGCAGGCCTATGCCGAGCGCTCGGGCCTGCCGGTCTGCGCGAGCGAGACCATCGCCGGGCGCGCGCACTACCTCGAGCTGCTGCGGCGCGACTGCGTCGACTACGTCATGCCGGACATCTCGTGGTGCGGCGGGCTCGGCGAGGCGAAGAAGATCGCGACGATGGCCGAGGCCTTCCAGCGCCCGATCGCGCCGCATGACTGCACCGGGCCCGTGGTGTTCATGGCCTCGACGCATCTCGCGCTCAACGCGCCCAACGCGGTGTTCCAGGAATCCGTGCGCGCCTACTACACGACCTGGTACCGCGACCTCGTGACCGAGCTGCCGCGCGTCGAGGACGGCCATGTCCACGCCCCGCGCGGCACGGGGCTCTGCACCGAGCTGCTGCCGGGCATCGAACGCCGCCCCGACGCCATCGTCCGGCGCAGCACCTGAGACGGGAGACGAAGATGACCATGATGCGATTCGCGACCGCCTGCCTCGCCGCCGCGATTGCGCTCGCCGCGCCCGTCGCGCAGGGCGCGGGGCTGCGCATCGGCCTGCAGAGCGACCCCGACGCGCTCGATCCCGCGACCGGGACGAGCTTCACCGGGCGCATCGTCTTCGCCGCGCTCTGCGACAAGCTCGTCGACATCGACCCGCGCATGGAGGTCGTGCCGCAGCTGGCGACGGCGTGGTCCTGGTCGGCGGACGGGCTGGCCCTGACCATGACGCTGCGCGAGGGCGTGGTCTTCCACGACGGCGAGCGCTTCGACGCCGCCGCCGCGCGCGAGAACCTCGAGCGCTATCGCACGGCGCCGCTGTCGCGCCGCAAGGCCGAGCTCAAGGCCGTGAGCGCGGTCGAGGCGCCGGACCCGCGCACGCTGGTGCTGCGCCTGTCCGAGCCCTTCGCGCCGCTGCTCTCCGTGCTCGCCGACCGCGCGGGCATGATGATGTCGCCCAGGGCCGTCGCGGCCGCGGGCGAGCGCGTCGGATCGAACCCGGCGTGCTCGGGGCCCTTCCGCCTCGCGCGCCGCGTGCCGCTCGAGCGCATCGTGCTGGAGCGCTTCGACCGCTACTGGGACGCGGGCGCGATCCATGTCGACGGGATCGAGTTCACGATGATCCCCGACAGCACGGTGCGCCTCGTGAACCTGCGCGCGGGCCAGCTCGACCTGATCGAGCGCGTGCCGCCGGCGGACCTCAGGACGGTGCGCGCCGACGCGCGGCTGCGCCTCGCCTCGACCACCGGCCTCGCCTACCAGACGATGATCATCAACGTCGGGAACGGCGAGAAGGCAAGGGGGCCGCTCGGCCGCTCGCCGCGCATCCGCGAGGCGCTCGAGCTCGCCATCGACCGCGCGATCCTCAACCAGGTCGCGATCGAGGGCGCCTACACGCCGAGCAACCAGCCCGAGGTACCGGGCTCGCGCTACTACAACGCCGCGCGCCCCGTGCCGCAGCGCGACGTCGCCCGCGCCCGCGCGCTGCTGCGCCAGGAGGGCATGGAGCGCGTCGCCTTCACGCTGCGCGTCGTGAACAGCCCGATCGACGTGCAGGTCGCGGAGGTGATCCAGGCGATGGCCGCCGAGGCTGGCTTCGACGTGAAGATAGAGGCGACCGAGGCCGGGACCTGGGTCGCCGCGACCGAGCGCGGCGACTACGAGGCCGCGATCGGCATCTGGAGCGGCCGGCCCGACCCGGACGGCAACGTCACGATCTGGCTGCAATGCGACGGCGCGGTGAACCGCAGCAAGTACTGCAACCCCGCGCTCGACGACCTGTTCCGCCAGGCGCGCATGACCAACGACGTGGCGCAGCGCCAGGCGCTCTATCGCCGCGCCTCGGAGATCCATCTCTCCGACCGGCCGATGCTCGTGCTGTACCACTACACCTGGATCTGGGGGCATTCGGAGCGCCTGTCGGGCTTCGTGCCGCATCCCGACGGGCTCATCAGGCCGCAGGGCCTGCGCCTCTCGCGCTGAAGGAGCGACGCATGGACGCAAGGTACCTCGAGGGCCAGGTCGCGCTGGTCACCGGCGCGGGGCGGGGCCTCGGCCGTGCCTTCGCGGAACTGCTCGCGCGGCTCGGCGCCAACGTCGCGGTGCATGGCATGCGCGAGGAAGGGCCCGCCGAATATGGCGAGGGCACGACGCTGACCGCGACCGCCGAGGCGATCGCCGCCGCGCATGGCGTGCGCACGCGCCGCGTGCTCGGCGACCTCACGCGCTCCGACGAGGTCGCGCGCGTGCTGCGCGAGACCGTCGCGGCGCTCGGGCCGGTCGACATCCTCGTCCACAACGCCGGCGGCGACATCGCGGCGGCGGGCGGCAAGCCCGACCCCAACGACTGCGTGTTCATCAGGGAGGAGGACGTGCGCGCGGTGCTCGACCGCAACCTCCTGAGCACGATCCTCGTCTGCCAGGCCGTTGCGCCGTCGATGATGGAGCGCCGGCGCGGGCGCATCGTCACGCTCTCCTCCGTCGCCGCCTTCAAGGGCCGCGACCGCTCCGCGATCTACGCGACGTCGAAGGCCGCGGTCGTCCACTACACGCGCTGCCTCGCCGAGCAGATGCGGCCCTTCGAGGTCACGGTGAACTCGATCGCGCCCGGCGACACGCGCACCGGCCGCTTCGTCGGCACGCGCCCGGTCGACCCGCGGCGCATGGCGACCGGGGGCACGCTCGATCGCATCGCCACGGTCGACGAGGTCGCGCGCACGCTGGAGTTCTTCGTCGGCCCGATGGGCGCCTTCGTCACCGGGCAGGCGATGCGCGTCGACGGCGGCACGCAGCTCTGGCCGGGCTGAGCGCGCGGCCGCGATGCCCGAGGGACACACGATCCACCGCGCGGCGCGCGACCAGGGCGCGGTGCTCGCCGGCCGGCGGCTGCGCGCGAGCTCGCCGCAGGGCCGCTTCGCCGAGGGCGCCGCCCGGCTCGACGGGCGCAAGTGCCTCGCCATCGAGGCCTTCGGCAAGCACCTGCTCTATCGCTTCGCGGGCGGCGAGACGCTGCATGTCCATCTCGGCCTGTTCGGGATGTTCCGCGGCTTCGCGCAGCCCGCCCTCGCGCCGCGCGGCGCCGTGCGGCTGCGCCTCGAGAGCCGCGACCACGGCGTCGACATCGTCGGGCCGAATGCCTGCGAGATCCTAGACCGCGCCGCCGCCGATGCGCTGGTCGCGCGCATCGGCCCGGACGTGCTGCGCGCCGATGCCGACCCCGCCCGCGCGGGCGCGCGCATCGCGCGCAGCGAGGCGCCGATCGGCCAGCTGCTGATGGACCAGTCGGTGATCGCGGGGATCGGGAACATCTACCGCACCGAGGTGCTCTGGCGCTGCGGCGTGCATCCCTCGATACCCGGGCATCGCCTGCCCGACGGGGACTTCGCGCGGATCTGGGAGGATTCCTGCCGGCTGCTGGCGCGCGGCGTGGAGCTCGGCGCGATCGTCACCGTGGATGGCGCCGGCCCCGCCGACGGGCGCTATCGCGAGCGCACCAACATCTTCGGCAAGTCCGAGTGCCCGCGCTGCGAGGGCAAGGTCCGGCGCATGGTCATCGCCGGGCGCAAGGCCTATGCCTGCCCGTCCTGCCAGCCGCGCCGGCGCCCGGCCGCGCGCAAGGTCAGGGCTGGAGCCTGACGAGCACGCCGACGATCATCGCCATCTGGGCGAGGAACAGCGGCAGGAGCCAGCGCAGCATCTCGAACTTCACCGCGGCGAGGCCGGCCTGCATCTCGCCGCGGACCTGCGCGAATTCCGTTCGCATCTCGCCGCGGAACTTCTCGACCTCCACGCGCAGCGCGGAGATCTCGCCGGCGAGGCGCGCATCGAGGCGCTGCAGGTCCGCGCGTGTCGCGGGATCGACGACCATGGTCTCCGCCAGGGCTTCGGCCACGCCGGTGGCCTGGGGCTGGTTCATGCCCGCAGCCTCGAGGCGACGGGCGAGCTTCATGGTATCGAAGGCGACGGTGGTCATGAAGGCCATGAGGGCCGGTTTTGTCGGCCAGCCGCAAGGATGCGGCCGCGCTACGCCGGGCTAGTCCTGTTGCGCGGCGTCAGGGCTGGAGCCTGACCAGCACGCCGACGATCATCGCCATCTGGGCGAGGAACAGCGGCAGGAGCCACCGCAGCATCTCGAGCTTCACCGCGGCTAGGCCGACCTGCATCTCGCCGCGGAGCTTCGAGGATTCGGCCTGCAGCTCGCCCCGGACCATGGCGAACTCCGTGCGCATCTCGCCGCGGAACTTCTCGACCTCCACGCGCAGCGCGGAGATCTCGCCGCTGAGGCGCGCATCCCGGCGCTGGAGGTCGGCGCGGGTTGCGGGTTCGACGACCATGGTCTCCGCCAGGGCTTCGGCCACGCCCGTGGCCTGTGGCTGGTTCATGCCCGCGGCCTCGAGGCGGCGGGCGAGCTTCATGGTATCGAAGGCGACCGAGGTCATGAAGGCCATGAGGGCGGGTTTTCCTCGCCGGCTTCAAGGATGCGGCCGCGCTACGCCGGGCTAGGTCGGACGCGCTAGGATCGCGCGACCGCGCCACGGCGCGGGCCGATGCCCAGCCCGGGGGATGACGACGCGATGACCGACCAGACCAGCGACGCGAGGCCCCGCCTCGTCGTGCCGCCGCTCGCCTGCGACACGCACATGCATTTCTACGACGCGCGCTTCCCGACCGCGCCGACCGCGCTGTCGACGCAGCCGGACGCGACGCCCGACCAGTACCGCGCGATGCAGCGCCGGCTCGGCCTCTCGCGCGTCGTCGTCGTGCAGCCCTCCGCCTATGGCGCCGACAACCGCGCCAACATGGAAGGCGCGGCGCGCTTCGGCGCGGATGCGCGCGCCGTCGTGGTGGTGGAGCGCGACGCGCCGCCCGCGGAGCTGCGCCGCCTCGCCGATGCCGGCGCGGTGGGCCTGCGCTTCTTCCTCTTCGGCGGCGCCTATTACGGCTGGCCGGACCTCGCGCGCATGGCGCGCCGCGCCGCCGACCATGGATGGCACCTGCAGATGCAGTTCGACGGCCGCATGATCCCCGACTACGAGTCGCGCATCCGCGCGCTGCCCTGCGACGTCGTGATCGACCACAACGCGCGCTTCGTGGAGCCGGTGCCCACCGATCACCCGTCCTTCCGCGCGCTGCAGCGGCTGCTCGACACCGGGCGCTGCTGGGTGAAGTGCTCGGGCATGTACGACACGTCGCGGCTCCACCCGCCGCTCTATCCAGATGTCGGCGCGATCGCCAGGGCCATCATCGCCCACGCGCCGCAGCGCGTCGTCTGGGCGAGCAACTGGCCGCATCCCGGGCAGTTCCCGAAGCCCGACGACGCGATGCTGCTCGACACGCTGCTCGACTACGCGCCCGACGACGCCACGCGCGCCGCGATCCTCGTCGCCAATCCCGCGCGCCTCTACCGCTTCGACCGAGACAGGGAAGGACCACCGCCATGAAGCTCTATTTCTCCCCCGGCGCCTGCTCGCTCTCCCCGCATATCGTGCTGCGCGAGGCGGGGATCGCGTTCGAGCTCGTGCGCGTCGACCTCAGGGCGAAGAAGACGGAGAAGGGCGAGGACTTCCTCGCCATCAACCCGAAGGGCCAGGTGCCGACGCTCCAGCTCGACGACGGCGCGGTGCTGACCGAGGGGCCGGTGATCGTGCAGTACGTGTCGGAGCTCGCGCCCGCGGCGGGGCTGACGGGCAAGGCCGGGACGATGTCGCGCTGGCGCGTGCTCGAGTGGCTGAACCACGTCGGCACGGAGCTGCACAAGGGCTTCGGCCCGCTCTTCCGCCCCAACACGCCCGACGCCTACAAGGAGATCGCGCGCGCCAACCTGGGCGCCAAGTTCGACGCGCTGGAGAAGACGATGTCGGATGGCCGCGCCTGGCTCATGGGCGACGCCTTCACCGCCGCCGACGCCTATCTCTTCACGGTGATGAACTGGGGCCGCCTGACCGGCATCGACATCGCCCGCTGGCCGACGCTCGCCGCCTACCACGCCAGGGTCGCGGCAAGGCCGAAGGTGCAGGAGGCCATGGCGGCGGAGGGGCTGAAGAGGGGGTAGGAGGGCTTCGATCCGGCCTTGCAGGGCGAGCCGTTGAAAGGCTGAATGGAGCAAAGTAAGATTCCCTTACTTTCTTATCGTGAGGATCGAACCGTGCTGGCCAAGCTCACGTCGAAGAACCAGTTGACCCTCCCCAAGGCGGTGCTGTCGTCCTGCGCGGGCATCTCGTATTTCGAGGTGACCGAGGACAACGGGCGCATCGTGCTGACGCCGGTGCGCATCAACCGCGCCGATGCCGTCCGCGCCAAGCTGGCCGACCTCGGCATCAGCGAGACGGACGTGGCCAAGGCGGTGACGTGGTCGCGGAAGACGGCACGCAAGCCCGGATGACCAGGCCGCGCGTCGTGCTCGACACCAACGTCCTGGTGTCCGCGCTGCTGTTCCATTCGGGTTCGATGTCCTGGCTGCGCCTTGCATGGCAGTCGGAGACGATCCGCCCGCTCGCCAGCCGCGACACCGCGGCGGAACTGATCCGGGTGCTGTCCTATCCGAAGTTCAGGCTGGCGGCCGAAGAACGCGAGGATCTCCTGGGCGACTACCTGCCATGGTGCGAAACCGTTGCGGTGCCCGACGCGATCGCGATCCCGGACTGCCGCGACCCGTTCGACCGACCTTTCCTGGCGCTCGCGCGCGCGGCCCGGGCGGACGCCTTGGTGTCCGGCGACGCGGACCTGCTGGTGTTCGCCGGCAGCTTCGATGTCCCGATCCTCGCCCCCGCCGCCTTCAAGGAAGAGCTCGCGGGCAGGTAGATCGCGTCCGGGCAGCCAGGGGCCTGGCGCGCAGCCGACTCACGGCTTCGCCACCCCCAGCTCCGTCGCCAGCTCCGCCAGCTGGCGCCAGGTGCCGTCGTCGACGGGAACGCCGTCGCGCAGGCGCTCCTCGCGCGTGATGCGCTCGGGCTCGCCGGCGACGAGGACGGGCGTCGCGGGGTCGATCGCGGCGCAGCCCTTCACGTAGTCCATGAGCGCGTCGTAGTCGGCCTCGCCGCCCGCGCCGCCGGCGAAGCGGGCGGGGTCGATCGCGATCGAGAGCATGCCGTTGACGATGCCGCGGTCGCGCGGGTTGCCGGGCTGGATCGAGCCCGCGCCGCCGACCACGCCGGCGAGGATGTCGCAGGCCAGCGCCAGCCCGTAGCCCTTGTGCTCGCCGAAGGGCAGGAGCATGCCGCGCGGCGCGCGATACATCGTGCCGGGATCGGTCGTCGGCGTGCCATCGGCATCGATCAGCGAGCCGGGCGCGACGGGCTTGCCGGCGTTGTGCGCGACGCGGACCTTGCCCATGGCGATGCGGCTGGTCGCGAAGTCCAGCACGAAGCGCGCGTGGCGCGCCGTCCCCGGCATGGCGATGCAGACCGGGTTGGTCGCGAAGCGCCCCTCGCGCCCGCCCCAGGGCGCCACCGGCGGGTCGCCCGAATTGCCGTTCACGAAATGGATCGAGGCAAGCCCGGCCTCGGCCAGTTGCTCGCCATAGGTGCCGACCCGCCCGATGTGATGCGTGCGGCGCAGCGCCACGACCGCGACGCCATGCGCCTTCGCGATGCGGATCGCGACCTCCATCGCGTCGCGCGCGATCACCTGCCCGTGGCCGCCATCGCCCTCCACCGTCGCGAGCGGCCCGCTCTCCATCGCGACGCGCCCGCGCCGGTTCGGGTGCAGCACGCCGCGCGCGATGTTGCGCGCATAGGCGGGCAGCAGCCCCGCGCCGTGGCTATCATGGCCGGCGAGGTTGGCGTCGACGAGGTGGTCGGCGACGACCTGCGCCTCGCGCGCGTCGCTGCCCATCCGCGCGAGCGCCTCGCGCGCGAAGCGGCGGAGCTCGTCGGCCGCGCATCGGATCATCGCCATGCTTCCCCCCTGTCGTGGAGCCAGCCTAGGACGCCGGCGCGCGCGCGTTCCAGCGCGGTTTCGCGCGGCGCCCCGGGCGCGCTAGGCTCGGGCGCATGGACAGGACCTATCGCGTCGTCGACATGCACACGGCCGGCGAGCCGGTGCGCATCGTGGTCGGCGGCTATCCCGAGCTGCGCGGCGCCACCATCCTCGAGAAGCGCCGCGACGCGCTCGACAACCACGACCATGTCCGCCGCCTGCTGATGCTGGAGCCGCGCGGCCACGCGGAGATGTACGGCGTCATCCCGGTCGCGCCCTCGGCGCCGGGCGCGGACCTCGCGGTGCTGTTCTGCCACCACGAGGGCTACAGCACGATGTGCGGCCACGCGACCATCGCCATGGGCCGCTTCGCCGTCGATCGCGGCCTCGTGCCGGTCGAGGCGCCGGTCACGCGCTTCGGCCTCGAATGCCCCTGCGGCGTGGTCGATGTCGCGGTATCGATCGGGCCGGACGGGCGGCCTGGCGACGTGTCCTTCGATTCGGTGCCGGCCTTCGTCATGGCGCGCGACCTGGAGCTCGAGGTCGGCGGGCTGGGCCGCGTGCGCTTCGACATCTCCTATGGCGGCGCGTTCTACGCGATCCTGCCGGCGAGCCGCATCGGCCTGTCGCTTGCCGGCGCGCCGATCGCGCCGCTGCTCGACGCCGCGCGCCGCATCACCGAGGCGATCCGCGCCGCGATCGAGATCCGCCACCCGACCGAGCCGGACCTCGGCTTCCTCTATGGCACGATCCTGGTCGACGACGTGGCGCCGGGCGGCGGCGTCAGCGCCAATCTCTGCGTCTTCGGCGACGGGCAGATCGACCGCAGCCCGACCGGCAGCGGCGTCACGGCGCGCCTTGCCCTCGAGCATGCGCGCGGCCGCTTCGCGCCGGGCATGCGCGGGCGCTTCGCCGGCGCGACGGGCCACGCCTTCACCGGGGAGATCGTCGGCACGGGGCGCATCGGCGCGCTGGACACGGTGACCGTGCGCGTGGGTGGCCGCTCGCACTACAGCGGCGAGGCGAGCTTCTCGGTGGAGCCTGACGACCCGCTGGGCGGCGGCTTCCTGCTCGACCGCTTCGCCCCGCCGGTCGGCTGAGGCGCGAAGGCGCGCGCGCGGTTCAGTCGCCGCGCTCGATCTCGTCCATGTCGGCGTCGGAGAAGCCGAAATGATGGCCGATCTCGTGCACCAGCACGTGGCGCACGAGCCGGCGCAGGTCGATCCCCGCCTCGCACCATTCGTCGAGCAGCGGCCGGCGGAAGAGGAAGATCCGGTCGGTGTCCTGCGCGACATGGCCGGTCGTCTTGTGCGGCTCGGCGGTGCCCTCGTAGAGGCCGGAGAGGTCCCAGGGGCTCTCGATGCCGAGTTCGGCGAGCAGTTCCTCGTCCTCGCAGAAATCCTCGATCAGGACGGGCACATGCGCGACCATGGAGCGGAAGGGCTCCGGCAGCCGGTCCCGCTCCTCGAGCGCGATGGCCTCGAGGTCGGCGAGCGATGGCGGCGTGGCGAAGTCCCGGGACATGCGGGCGCGAGACTATCGTGCCGGCCGCGAGGGGAGAACCAAGATGGTGCAGAGGCTTTCCGGCGAGGCGCGCGCGCGGGCGCTGGCGGCGCTGCCGTCGTGGCGGGAGGTGCCGGGCCGCGACGCGATCGCGCGGACGCTGCGCTTCGACGGCTTCGGCGCGGCCTTCGCCTTCATGGCGCGCGTGGCGCTGCGCGCCGAGGCGATGGACCACCATCCGGAGTGGAGCAACGTCTACGACCGCGTGGAGATCGTGCTCTCCACCCATGACGCGGGCGGCCTCAGCGAGCGCGACGTCGCGCTCGCGCGCTTCATCGATTCGATCGTGCCAGGCGGGAGCGTGCCAGCCTAGGCCGCGGCCGTCGCGGCGGCGCCGCCGCGCGGGGCGCGGCTGATCGCCAGCGCGATCAGCGCGGCGGCGAGGCAGGCGATGCCCGACAGGATGAAGGCCTGCAGGTAGGTCTCCAGCGCCACGCGCATGTAGCCCGCGCCGAAGGCCGCGAGCGCGCCGCCGACCTGGTGGATGGCGAGCAGCCAGCCGAAGACGACCGCCGCGCGTTCCTTGCCGAAGAGGTCGGCCGAGAGCCGCACCGTGGGCGGCACGGTCGCGATCCAGTCGAGGCCGTAGAAGATCGAGAACAAGGTCAGGCTCATCGCGTCGAAGCCCGTGAAGGGCAGGCAGATCAGCGAGAGGCCGCGCAGCCCGTAGTACCAGAACAGCAGCCAGCGCGAATCGTAGCGATCGGTCAGCCAGCCCGAGAGCGTCGTGCCGATGACGTTGAAGATCCCGATGAAGGCGAGCAGCGCGGCGCCGCGCGTCTCCGGGATGCCGTTGTCGAAGCAGTAGGGGATGAAATGCGTCGCGACCAGGCCGCTGGTCGACAGGCCGCAGACGAAGAACGTAGCCGCGAGCAGCCAGAAGGGCCGCGAGGCGCGCACCTCGTAGAGCATGGTGAGCGCGGCGACCACGGGGTTGGTGGTGCTCGGCGGCGCGGGCGGCTCGATCCGGTCGCCGCCGAGCGGCGGCTGGCCGATGTCCGCGGGATGGTCGCGCAGCAGAATCGCGGTCACGGCGATGGCGAGCGCCGAGGCGGCGACGGCGATGGCGACCGGGCGCCAGCCGCCATGCTCGCCGAGATAGGCGAGCGAGGGCAGGAAGACGAGCTGGCCCGCCGCCATCGAGGCGGTGAGCAGCCCGGTGACCAGGCCGCGATGGACCAGGAACCAGCGGTTCACGAGCACCGTGGCGAGCGGCAGCGAGACCGTGCCGGCACCGATGCCGACCATCACGCCCCAGGTCAGGATGAGCTGCCAGGGCTCGGTCATCAGCAGGCTGGCGCCGGTGGCGAAGGCGAGCAGGAACAGCGCCGCGAGCAGCGTGCGCCGCGCGCCGAAGTCGCGCAGCGCCGCCGCCGCGAAGGGGCCCATGAAGCCGTAGAGGAAGATCGACGCCGCCGCGGCCGCGGAGATCGTGGCGCGGCTCCAGCCGAAATCCTTCTCCAGCGGCAGGACGAGCACGCCGATCGCCGCGCGTATGCCGGCGGAGACCAGGAGCATGAAGAACGCCACGCCGGCGATGATCCAGGCGTAGTGCAGCCGCGAGGAGGTCTGGGTCGGCATCGCGCGTGGTCCTGGATAAGGTTCGAGACGGAAAGTCTACAGCCTGCGCGCGCGCCGCGCTCCTGCGCCGGGCGCAGGGCGGACCAGCGCCGCGTTCAGCGCGGGCCCATGCGGATCGCGCCGTCCAGGCGGATGGTCTCGCCGTTGAGGAGCGGGTTCTCGCAGATGAAGCGCACGAGGGACCCGTACTCCTCGGGCCGGCCGAGGCGGGGCGGGAAGGGGACCTGGCGCGCGAGGCTGTCGCGCACCTCCTGCGAGACGGTGGCGAGCATCGGCGTGTCGAAGGTGCCCGGCGCGATCGTCGCCACGCGGATGCCGGCGCGGGCGAGCTCGCGCGCCGCGGGCAGGGTGAGGGCCGCGACCCCGCCCTTCGAGGCGGCGTAGGCGGCCTGCCCGACCTGGCCCTCGAAGGCGGCGACGGAGGCGGTCATCACCACGACGCCGCGCTCGCCATCCTCCAGGGCGGGCAGGTCCTGCATGCGCGCGGCGGCGAGGCGCATCATGTTGAACGTGCCGACGAGGTTGACCTCGACCACCTTGCGGAACAGCGCGAGGTCGTGCGGGCCGTCGCGCCCGGCGATGCGCGCCGAGGGGCCGATGCCCGCGCAGTTGACGAGGATGCGCGCGGGGCCGAGCCGCGCGGCCACCTCGTCCAGCGCCGCGCGCGCGCTCGCCTCGTCGGCGACGTCGCAGCGCAGCGCGAGCCCGCCGAGCTCCGCGGCGACGGCCTCCGCCCCGGCGAGGTTCACGTCGAGCAGCGCCACGCGCGCCCCCGCGGCGGCCAGCACCCGCGCGGCGCCCGCGCCCAGCCCCGATCCGCCGCCCGTGACCACGGCCACCTCGCCAGCGATGCGCATCCCTGCCTCCGTCCCTGCCGGTTTCCCGGCCGCTGTAGCGCGAAGCGGCGTCGGGCGCGAGGCTCAGCCGCCGGCCCCGTCCGGCGCGCGGGCGGCGGGGGGGCGCTCGCGGGCGAGCTGCGCCTCGCGCCGCGCGATGTAGATCGACGCGCCGCCGATGATCGCGCCGCCGATCCAGGTCCAGATGTCCGGCACCTCCGCGAAGGCGACCCAGGCGATCATCGCCGCCATCGGCAGGCGGATGAAGTCGAGCGAGGCCGCCAGCGAGGCGTCGAGCAGCTTGAAGGCGCGCGTCGAGCCCTGGTGCCCGATCGTGCCGAGCAGCCCGAGCACGACCAGCCAGAACCAGGTCGGCCCGTCCGGCCAGGTCCAGACCGGCAGCGCGACCAGCAGCGCGAGCGGCGTCGCGAGCAGCGTCATGTAGGTGACGATCGTGTTCGGGTCCTCGGTGCGCGTCAGGCGCTTGACCACGACGGTCGTCACCGCGCCCGTCGCCGAGGCGAGCAGCACGAGCACGTGCGCGAAGCTCACCTCCTCGAGGCCGGGGCGCAGGATCACCATCGCGCCGAGGAACCCCACCACCGTCGCGGTCCAGCGCCGCAGCCGCACCACCTCGCCCAGCAGCAGCACCGCGAGCACGGTGGCGAAGAGCGGCTGGGTGAAGCCCAGCGCCGTCGCCTCGGCCAGCGGCAGGGCCGCCAGCGCCGTGAACCAGCAGAGCATCGACAGGAAGGCGAGGAGCGAGCGGCCGACATAGACGCGGAAATGCGCGGTCTGCAGCCCAGCGAGGCCGACCCGCGCGATCCAGGGCAGCATCCAGGCCAGCGCGATCGCGTTGCGGAAGAAGATCAGCTCCTGCGGTGGCAGGACGCGCGTGAGGTAGCGCGCGGTCGCCCCCATGCCCGCGAAGGCCACGCAGGCCATCAGCATCCATGCGGCCCCGCGCAGCGTGGCCGGCATGCCGCCCCAGGCGCGGGCGGCGGTCTCGAGCGAAGGCATCGCCGGGCAGAGTGTCGCGCCGGCCGCGCGAAGACCAGCCCGTTTCCCGCATGCGCGCCGCGCGCGGGCGGCGACGCTCGCGGCGCGCTCCCCTTCGCAAGCCGCCCGGCCCGGGGCAAGATCCCGCCGCTTCCCCCGACGAGGTCCCATCGCATGAGCACCGAGCCCGGCCTTCTCTGGTCGCCCTCCGCCGAGCGCCGCGCCGGCGCCGCCATCGCCGAATTCGCGCGCGAGGCCGGCGCCGCCCATGGCCGCGCCTTCGCCGACTACGACGCGCTGTGGCGCTGGTCGGTGGACGAGCGCGAGGCCTTCTGGCGCGAGGTCTGGCGCTTCTGCGGCGTGGTGGGCGAGGGGCCGGGCGCGCGCGGCATCGTCGACGACGGGCGCATGCCCGGCGCGCGCTTCTTCCCCGACGCGCGGCTCAACTTCGCGCGCAACCTCCTGCGCCGCGACGACGACGCGCCGGCCATCGTCTTCCGCGGCGAGGACAAGGCCAGCCGCACGATGAGCTGGCGCGAGCTCGTCGCCGAGGTCGCGCGCATGCGCCATGCGCTGGCCGCCGCCGGCGTCGGGCGCGGCGACCGCGTCGCGGCGCAGCTGCCCAACATGCCCGAGGCCGTGGTCGCGATGCTCGCCACGGCGAGCCTCGGCGCGGTCTGGTCGTCCTGCTCGCCGGATTTCGGGGTGCAGGGCGTGATCGACCGCTTCGGCCAGATCGAGCCCAAGGTGCTGGTCGCGGTCGACGGCTACCACTACGGCGGCAGGACGCATGACTGCCTCGGCAAGCTGCGCGAGCTCAGGCCCCGCCTGCCCAGCGTCGCGCGCGTCGTGGTCGTCGGCTACGCCTCGCCCGCGCCCGACCTCGCGGGCATCGCCGACGCGGTGCGCTGGCAGGACTTCGTCGCCGGCCAGCCGACGACGCCGGCCTACGAGCCGCTGCCCTTCGACCACCCGCTCTACATCCTCTACTCGTCGGGCACGACCGGCGTGCCGAAATGCATCGTCCACGGCGCCGGCGGCACGCTGCTGCAGCACCTCAAGGAGCTGCGCCTGCATTCCGACATCCGCGCCGGCGAGCGCGTCTTCTACTTCACGACCTGCTCCTGGATGATGTGGAACTGGCTCGTCTCGGCGCTCGCCTGCGAGGCGACGCTGTGCCTCTACGACGGCTCGCCCTTCCATCCCGACGGCAACGTGCTCTTCGACTTCGCCGACGAGGCGGGGTTCTCCTTCTTCGGCACCTCGGCCAAGTACATCGACGCCTGCGCGAAGGCCGGGATCGAGCCGGCGCGCACGCATTCGCTGGCGAGCGTGCGCACCATCGCCTCGACGGGCTCGCCGCTGGTCGCCGAGTCCTTCGACTACGTCTACGCGAAGGTGAAGAAGGACGTGCACCTCGCCTCGATCTCCGGCGGCACGGACATCGTCTCGTGCTTCGTGCTCGGCGTGCCGACCGAGCCGGTCTGGCGCGGCGAGATCCAGAAGCGCGGCCTCGGCATGGCGGTCGAGGTCTTCGACGAGGATGGCCGCCCCGCGCGCGGCGCCAAGGGCGAGCTCGTCTGCACGCGGCCCTTCCCGTCGATGCCCGTCGGCTTCTGGAACGATCCCGATGGCGCGCGCTACCGCGCCGCCTATTTCGAGCGCTTCCCCGGCGTGTGGACGCATGGCGACTGGACGGAGATCACGCCGCGCGGCGGCGTCGTCATCTATGGCCGCTCGGACGCGGTGCTCAACCCAGGCGGCGTGCGCATCGGCACCGCCGAGATCTACCGCCAGGTCGAGCAGGTCGAGGAGGTGCTGGAATCCATCGCCATCGGCCAGGACCGGGACGGCGACGTGCGCGTCGTGCTCTTCGTGCGCCTGCGCCCCGGCATCGCGCTCGACGCGGCGCTGGAGGCGAAGATCCGCGACCAGATCCGGCGCAACACCACGCCGCGCCACGTGCCGGCGCGCATCGTCCAGGTGGCCGACATCCCGCGCACCAAGTCCGGCAAGATCACCGAGCTCGCGGTGCGCGACGTCGTGCATGGCCGCGCGGTGAAGAACAAGGAGGCGCTCGCCAATCCCGAGGCGCTCGACCTCTATCGCGACCTGCCGCAGCTGCGGGAGTGACGGCCGCCATGGACGCGAAGATCGCCCGCGCCGAGATCGTGCTGCCGGCGGGGCCTGACCTCGCCGCCACGCTCGCCTTCTTCACCTCGCGCCTCGGCCTGCGCGTCGAGGCGATCTCGCCCGCGGATTCGCCGGTCGCGGCGACGCTCTCCGGCCATGGCGTGCGCCTGCGGCTCGAGCCGGGCGCGCGCGATCCCGGGCTGCTGCGCGTCGCCTGCGAGGGCGCGCCGCCGCCGGCCGCGCTCGCGCCCAACGGGACGCGCATCGAGTTCGTCGCTGCCTCGCGCGACGTGGCGCTGCCGCCGCTCGAGCCCGCCTTCGTGCTGAGCCGCGGCGGCGCTGGCGCGTCCTGGGGCACGGGGCGCGCTGGCATGCGCTATCGCGACCTCGTGCCGGGTCGGCTCGGCGGGCGCTACATCGCCTCGCATATCGCGATCCCCGAGGGAGGCCCGGTCCCGGACTACGTGCATTTCCACCGCGTGCGCTTCCAGGCGATCTTCTGCCGCAAGGGCTGGGTGCGCGTGGTCTACGAGGACCAGGGCGAGGAGTTCGTCATGCATCCCGGCGACTGCGTGCTGCAGCCGCCGGAGATCCGCCACCGCGTGCTCGAGGCATCGTCCGGCCTGGAGGTCGTGGAGATCGGCTGCCCGGCCGAGCACGAGACGCTCGGCGACCTCGACATGGCGCTGCCCAGCGCGCGCGTCGACCGCGCGCGGCTCTTCGGCGGCCAGCGCTTCGTGCGCCACGAGGCGGCGAAGGCGCCCTGGGCGCCGTGGCGCCTGCCCGGCTTCGAGGCGCGCGACATCGGCATCGCCGCGGCGACGTCTGGCCTCGCGGACATGCGCGTGGTGCGCGCGGCCGCGCCCGGCGCCTCGGCGCGCTGGACGCATGCGCAGGAGCTGCAATTCGTCTTCGTGCTCGCGGGCGAGGCGCGGCTCGAGGTCGAGGGCCATGGCGCGCACGCGCTCGGCGCGGACGATTCCTTCGTCG
>CANMWW010000002.1 GCA_947500965.1 Alphaproteobacteria bacterium | reverse complement strand
CTCGACCTCGAGCTCGGCGCCGTCGTCGACGGGCGGCGCGTGAACCTGCTTCCCGCGCTGCTGGGCCTGCTCGGCGAGTTCAACGACGCCGTGGCGCGGCTGGGCAGCGCGGAGGCGATGCGCCTCTTCGCGGCACGCGAAGGCGTGGCCGCGGTGCGGCTCGACGACGGGCGGCGCGCCGGCATCGCGCATGCGCGGCTCGTGCCGTTCCTCGCCGCCCTCTCCGAGCTGCTCGGCAGCGACCCTCGGCTGGAGGCCGGCGGCCGGGCGCGGCTGTCGCGCGCGCGCGCGGCGTCGCTCGACGCGATCGAGCGCGCGGCACGCGCGCGATGGGTCGGCGGCGACAGGCTGCGCGAGGCGGCGAAGCGGCTCGCCGATCCCTCGTCCCTGCCCGAGGCACGGATTCCCGCTGGCTTCGCGGGCGAGCTGCGCGCCTACCAGCGCCAGGGCCTCGCCTGGCTGCAATGCCTGCGCGAGGCGGGCTTCAACGGCATCCTCGCCGACGACATGGGCCTCGGGAAGACCGTGCAGACCATCGCCCATCTCGTCGCCGAGAAGGAGGCCGGGCGCGCCGATCGCCCGAGCCTGGTGGTCGCGCCGACCAGCCTGCTGCCCAACTGGAGCCTGGAGGCCGCGCGCTTCGCGCCTGGGCTGCGCGTCGGGCTCTGGCATGGCGGCGCGCGCAGCGAGCGGGACATCGACGGCGCGGAGCTCGTCGTGACGTCCTACGCGCTGCTGGCGCGCGACCGCGCGATGCTGGCGCAGCGCGCCTTCCACGTCGTGGTGCTCGACGAGGCGCAGGCGATCAAGAACCCGCTGGCCCACGCGACCCAGGCCGCGCACGCGCTGCAGGCGCGCCATCGCCTGTGCCTGACCGGCACGCCGCTCGAGAACAACCTCGGCGAGCTCTGGTCGATCATGCATTTCCTCAATCCCGGGCTGCTCGGGGACCGGCGGCGCTTCGCGAGGGACTTCCGCGGGCCGATCGAGAAGCTCGCCGACACGCGCCGGCGCGACGCGCTGGCGCGGCGCGTTCGGCCGTTCCTGCTGCGCCGGACCAAGGACGCGGTCGAGCGCGACCTTCCGCCGCGCACCGAGATCCTCGAGATGCTCGAGCTCGGGCAGGCGCAGCGCGACGTCTACGAGAGCGTGCGCCTCGCCGCCTACGGGCGCGTGCGCGAGGAGATCGCCGCGCGCGGCCTCGCGCGCAGCCATGTCGTCATCCTCGACGCGCTGATGAAGCTGCGCCAGGCCTGCTGCGACCCGCGCCTGCTGCGCCTCGCCAGCGGCGCGCGCGACGCCGGCTCGGCCAAGCTCGAGCGGCTGATGGAGATGCTGCCCTCCCTGCTGGCCGAGGGCAGGCGCGCCATCGTGTTCTCGCAGTTCACCTCGATGCTCGCGCTGGTGGGCGAGGCGCTCGACGCCGCGGGCATCGCGCATGTCGTGCTGACCGGCGCGACCGCGGACCGCGCCACGCCGGTGCGGCGCTTCCAGGACGGCGAGGTCCCCGTCTTCCTCGTCAGCCTCAAGGCGGGCGGCACGGGCCTCAACCTCACCGCGGCGGACACGGTCATCCTCTACGATCCGTGGTGGAACCCGGCCGCCGAGGCGCAGGCCATCGACCGTGCGCATCGCATCGGCCAGCGCCGCGCGGTCTTCGCCTACCGGCTCATCGCGCGCGGGACGGTGGAGGAGAAGATCCTCGAGCTGCAGGGGCGCAAGCGCGCCCTCGCCCAGGCCCTGCTCGAGGGCGAGGCGCTGTCCGGCGAGCCGATGGACGAGGCCGATGTCGAGGCGCTCTTCGCGCCGCGGTCCTGAGGCGCCCTCAGAACCAGCCCTTCGCCTTGAAGAAGAGATAGGGCACGACCGCGGACAGGACCATCGCGCAGATCGCCATCGGGTAGCCGTAGTCCCACTCCAGCTCGGGCATGTGGCGGAAGTTCATGCCGTAGAGGCTCGCCACCAGCGTCGGCGGCAGGAACACGACGGCCGCGACCGAGAAGAGCTTGATGATGCGGTTCTGCTCGATGTTGATCATGCCGAGCGTGGCGTTGAGCAGGAAGTTGACCTTGTTGGTCTCGAAGGCCGCGTGCTCGGCGAGCGAGGAGATGTCGCGCGTCGCGGTCTTGAGCCGCGCCTTGAGGTCCTTCGCCTCCTTCTTGGGCCAGCCGTCGGCGACGACGGCGAGGAAGCTGATGGCCCGCGAGATCGACAGCAGGCTCTCGCGCGCGGTGGAGGCGAGGTCGTCGTTGCGCGCGAGCGTCTTGAGCACCGCCTGCAGGTCGCGCTCGCCGCCGGGCCGCGAGGGCGACGAATCGAAGATCGAGCGGCTGGTCTGGTCGAGGTCGAGGCTGACCCGCTCGAGGATGTCGGCGAAGCGATCGATGAAGGCCTCGAGCAGCCCGACCAGCGCATCCTCCGCGCCGGCGCAGGCATTGGGCTGCCGCGCGATGCGCGTGGCATAGGTCGCGACCGGCCGCGGGTCCACGTGGCGCAGCGTCACGAGGCGCTGGCGGGAGAGGACGAAGGTGATCGGATCGGCGCCGGGATTGGCGTCGTCGGCACGGTTGAGGACGGTGGCGGTGATGTAGACGCCGCCGCCCTCGAGGTAGAGGCGCGAGGAGGGCTCGATCTCCTTCATCTCCTCGCGCGAGGGCAGCGAGACGTCGAGCGCGGCCTCGACGCGCGCGACCTCGTCGGCACCCGGCTCGTGGAGATCGAGCCAGAAGGCGTCGGCCGGCACGTCATGGCCGGCGAGGATCTCGATGCGCTCGACAAGCGAGCCGCGGCGGATGAAGGCGTAGAGCATGCGGGCGCTCCGTCGGCTCCATCGGGTCTACACCCGGCGCCGATGCCGGCGCCAGCGCACAGAGGCAAGGCGTGCGCGCAGCCGGGCGATCAGCCCCAGCTGCGCACCGGTCCGACGTCGATATGCAGGAAGTCGCGGCTCGGGTAGATCCCGACGCCACCGGCCTTGAGCGAGAGCGCGGCGCGGCGCAGCTGCGACAGGGAATGGCCACGCACGCGGATGTCCACGGCCTGGCCGTGCATGTGGAAGCTGTTGCGGGCGACCCGGCCGTCGCGGCGGCGGGCGCGGGCATTTGTCGCGGGCGAGCGATAGCCCGAGACGATCTGCAGCGGCTCGGAGGTCTCGAGCGTGCGCTGCATGCGCGCCATCAGGTCGACGAGCCGCGCGTCCAGCTCGGGCATCGAGCCGTCGTTGTGGTCGCGCAGGATGCGCCGGATGCGGGCCATCTGCTCGGGCAGGTAGCGGCCATCGGCGTAGTAGACGCCGCTGAAGCCCTCCCCGGCATGGGGATGGAGGATCGCGAGCCGGCGCTCGGGACGCAGGCTGCGCGGCGCCGCGGCCTGTGCCTGTCCGCCTGCGACGAGGAAGCCGCCAGCGGCGAACAGTCCGCCGAGGAAACCGCGACGGGTGGAAGGCGCGGGGGCGGCCCCGGCGTCGACCGGGTGTCCGGGGCGTCGTTGCGGCGGAACTTCCGTCATGGCGGCGTCTCCCTGGCTGGCCGCAGCCGTGTCACAGGCTGCAACAATTCGTGAGCGGACCGGTTTAGTGCCAAATCCCGGAGGCCGGAGGCAACCCCGAATTTCCGTCCCGCCGCGCCCGATTGTGGAAAACTCGCGGCATGGCGGCGCCCGGACCGGCACTTCAGCGCCCATCTCGTTGAATCATAAGGGTTTCATCCGATCGGGCGGATCGCTTGACAGCGGCGGCCCGGATAATGCCTCTATATCTTGTTGTCGGCGGCCAGCCGGCCACAATCGATAGCGCGGAGGTGGGGCATGGACTGGACCGACGATCGGATCTCGGAGCTGACCAAGCTCTGGAACGAGGGGCTTTCGACCGCCGAGATCGGCAAGCTCCTGGGCATCTCCAAGAACGCCGTCGTCGGCAAGGCGCACAGGCTTCGCCTCGCCTCCCGGCCCTCGCCCATCCGCCGCATGGCGATCCGCCCCGCGACGCCGCGCGTGCCGCGCGCGACCCGCAACCTCGCCATGTCCGCGCTTCCGCAGACCGCGGCCATGACGCCGGCCAGGCAGGCGGCGCCGGTGGCCGCGCCGGCGGCGCAGCCGTCCCCGGCCCGCGCCCGCGTCGAGGCACCGCCGTTGCAGCTCTCGAACCAGCGCTGCATGTGGCCCGTCGGCCATCCTGGCGATGGCGACTTCCATTTCTGCGGCGAACGCGCCCTCGTCGGAAAGCCCTATTGCGCCGCGCATTGCGCCGTGGCGTATGTAAAGGCGAAGCCGAAATCGGGCGAAGCCGCCTGATGCGGCCGCGGGCGGCGCCTCGCCGCCCGCAGCAGCTTGGGAGGCACGCCCGTACATGTCGCAGGCTCCAGGGGTCCTGGTCGCGAGGAGCGGCAAGCCGCACGAGCTCCTCCTGCCGCTGGCCAACCGCCACGGGCTGATCGCCGGCGCCACCGGCACCGGCAAGACCGTGACGCTGCGGGTGATGGCCGAGAACCTCTCCGCCGCAGGCGTGCCGGTGTTCATGGCCGACGTGAAGGGCGACCTCGCGGGCCTGGCGCGGCCCGGGGCCGAGAACCCGAAATTCGTCGAGCGCGCGACGAAGCTCGGCGTCGAGGGCTTCGCCTTCGGCGCGGCCCCCACCGTGTTCTGGGACCTGCTCGGCGAGCAGGGGCACCCGATCCGTGCCTCGGTCTCCGAGATGGGGCCGATGCTCCTGGGCAGGCTGCTCGAGCTCAACGAGACCCAGGCCGGCGTGCTCCAGATCGCCTTCAGCTTCGCCGACGACAACGGCCTGCTGCTCGACGACCTCAAGGACCTGCGCGCGCTGCTCGCCGACCTCGCCGAGCGCGGCGCAGAGATCCGCCAGACCTACGGCAACGTCACCTCCGCCTCGGTGGGCGCGATCCAGCGCGGGCTGCTCGCGCTCGAGGCGCAGGGTGCCGACCACTTCGTCGGCCTGCCCTCCTTCGACGTCTCGGACCTGCTGCGGGTCGACGGGCGCGGGCGCGGCCTCGTGCACGTGCTCGCCGCCGACAAGCTGATGATGCGGCCGAAGCTCTACGCGACCTTCCTGCTGTGGATGCTGTCGGAGCTGTTCGAGAACCTTCCCGAGCTGGGCGATCCCGAGAAGCCGAAGCTCGTCTTCTTCTTCGACGAGGCGCACCTGCTCTTCACCGACGCGCCCGCCGCGCTGGTCGCGAAGATCGAGCAGGTCGTGCGCCTGATCCGCTCCAAGGGCGTCGGCGTCTACTTCGTCACGCAGAACCCGCTCGACCTGCCCGAGACGGTGCTCGGCCAGCTCGGCAACCGCGTCCAGCACGCGCTGCGCGCCTTCACGCCGCGCGACCAGAAGGCCGTGCGCGCGGCGGCCGAGACCTTCCGCCAGAACCCGGCGCTCGACACCGCGAAGGCGATCACCGAGCTCGCCGTCGGCGAGGCGCTCGTCTCCTTCCTCGACGCGAAGGGCACGCCCGAGATGGTCGAGCGCGCGCTGGTCTGCCCGCCGCGCAGCTTCCTCGGCGCGATCGCGCCGGAGGAACGTCGCGCCACGATCCAGGCCAGCCCCTATCTCGGCCGCTACGACGAGCGCGAGGAGCGCGAATCCGCGGCCGAGCAGCTCGCCGCCGCGCGCCAGCCCGCCGCGCCCGCGACGGGCGGCGGCGGCATCCTCGACTCGCTCGGCGGCATCTTCGGCGGCGGCGGACAGCAGGGCGCGCCGCCCCAGGGACGCGGGCGCGGGCGCCAGCCCGAGAGCGTAGGCGCGACGATCGCCAAGTCCCTCGCGCGCAACGTGGCGGGCCAGATCGGCCGCGAGCTCGGCGGCGCCATGTTCGGCAAGTACGGGCGCAGCGCGGGCGGCACGATCCTGCGCGGCGTGCTCGGCTCGATCCTGCGCGGCCGATGAGCACCGCGGCGACGACGACGACGCCCCAGCCACCGCGGCGGCAGGAGCCGGCGAGCGGGCTCGCGCAACGCCTCAAGGAGGTCCAGGCGGCGATCTCCGCCAAGCGCCTCGACGAGGCCGTCGTGCTCGCCGAGAAGGCCGTCGCCGAGGCGCCGCGCAGCAACGAGGCGTGGAACGCGCTCGGCGTCGCGCTGCGCGCCTCGGGCCAGGCGGCCGAGGCGACCGGCTGCTACCAGCGCGCGCTCGACATCGCGCCGGGCGACCTCTCCGCGGTCGCCAACCTCGCCAACGCCCTCAAGGACCTGCAGCGCTACCCCGAGGCGATCTCGCTGCATCGCCGCGTGGTCGCGCGCCAGCCCACCAGCACGGCATGGACGAACCTGGGCGTCGCGCTGCACGACGGCGGCATGCTGGTCGACGCGCTCGCCGCCTTCGAGCAGGCGATCCGCATCCAGCCGGAGAACGCGAGCGCGCAGTTCGACCGCTCGCAGGTGCTTCTTCGGCTCGGCCGCTTCGAGGAGGGCTGGGCGGCCTTCGAGTGGCGCTGGCGCCTGCCCGACCGGCCGCCGATGCCCAACTACCCGACGCCGAGATGGGATGGCGCGCCGCTCGCGGGCACGGTGCTGGCCTGGCCCGAGCAGGGCTTCGGCGACGCGATCCTGTCGGTGCGCTTCCTGCCGGGGCTGCGCGCGCGCGTGCGGCGCGTGGCGCTGGGCTGCAAGCCGGAGCTCATGCGCCTCTTCTCCGGGCTCGCCGGCGTCGACGAGCTGGTGGCGATCGGCGCGGCGGCGCCGACGCATGTCGCGCACGTGCCGTTCATGAGCCTGCCGGGCATGGCGATGAAGTCCTTCGCCGACCTGCCGCCGCCGGCGAAGCTGCACGTGCCGCCCGAGTCGCGCGCGCGACTGGCGCCGCTGGTCGCCGCCGCCGGCAGCCGCCTCAAGGTCGGGATCATCTGGTCGGGCAGCGTCACCTTCAAGGGCAACGCCCATCGCGCGACGCCGCTCGAGCGCTTCCTGCCCTTCGCGGAAGTGCCGGGCGTCCAGCTCTTCAGCCTGCAGAAGGGGCCGCGCGCGGAGGAGCTCGCGCGATCCGGCGCGCGCAACTACATCGTCGACCTCGGCCGCCACCTGAACGACTTCGCCGACACGGCGGCCGCGGTCGAGCAGCTCGACCTCGTGCTGATGACGGATTCCTCGGTCGCGCACCTCGCCGGCTCGCTGGGCAGGCCGGTCTGGAACCTGCTGCCCTTCATGCCCTACTGGCTCTACCTCGACGGGCGCAGCGACACGCCATGGTACCCGTCCATGCGCCTGTTCCGGCAGAAGGCGCCCGGCGCCTGGGACGGCGTCTTCGCCGAGGCGCGCCACGCCCTCGAGGAACTCTCGCGTCGGCATGCGCAGCAGCGGCGCTAGCCTCGGGCTCTGCCTCCTGCTGCTCGGCGCGTCGGCGCAGGCGGGCGCAGGCGAGCCGCGCCGGGCCGGACCCGGCATCGCGCCCGCGCCCTGTGCCGCGACGGGATCGGGCGCCGCCTGCGCGATCGACCTGCTGGTGGCCTGCATCGCCCGCGCCGAGCGCGAGCTCTGCGCGCGCGTGGGCGCCGAGCCGCCCGATCCCGCGCCGCGCGCGCGTCGCCTGCAGTACCGGATCGACCGCGAGAGCGTCATCCGCGCGGCCCAGGTCGGCGAGGACCATCGCGCCATGCCATGGTTCCGGCCCGGCGTGACGCTGGTCGAGTTCGGGCTGCGCGACTGCGAGGGCGGCGAGGCCGCCTGCGCGCGCGAGCCCTTCGAGGAGTTCCAGGCCTACCTGCGCAGCCGCGACGGAAGATGGCAGGTGGAGCACTGGCGCGCGACGGGCGACGCGGACCAGGGGGCCCAGCTGCCCGAGGCCTTCGCGCCGCGCGCGCAGTGACGCGGTGCTTCAGCTTCCGGCCGCGGCGGCGCGATGGCCGAGCCGGCGCGACACCGTGGCGGCCGCGGCGCGCAGCGCGGCGATCACCTCGAGGCGCAGCGGGCGCGTGAGCCGCGCCTCGGGCGCCGAGAGGCTGAGCGCCGCCACGGGCCTGCCGCCGCGCTCGAGGATGGGGACGCCGACGCACATCAGCCCCTCCTCGTTCTCGCCGATCTCGACCGCGTAGCCCTTGCGCGCGATCTCGCGCAGCTGGCGGCGCAGCTGCGCCGCGTCGGTCGTGGTGCGCCCCGTCATCGCCTTGAGCGGCGAGGCGAGCAGGGGCGCGCGCTCCTCCTCGGGCATGAAGGCTAGGATCGCCTTGCCGAGCGAGGTGGAGTTGAGGGGATGGCGCTCGCCGATGCGCGCCTGCATGCGCAGCGCGCGGCTGCTCTCGATCATCTCGACGTAGACGACGCGGTCGCGATCGGGGACGCCGAGGTTGATCGTCTCGTTGAAGCGCTTGCGCAGCCCCGACATGGCGGGGATGGCGAGCTCGCGCAGGCGCTGGACATCGGTCTCGCCCTCGCGCCCGCGATGCAGGCGCGGGCCGGGGCGATAGCGGTCGCGGCCCGTGCCGTAGCCGACGAAGCCCGCCGCGGCGAGGGTATACAGGTAGCGGAAGGCCGAGGTCTTCGGCAGGCCGAGCGCGCGCGCGACGTCGCTGAGCCCGACCTCCTGGCCCGCATCCTCGACGAAGGCGAGGACGGCGAGCGCCTTGGCCACCGGCGCGACGAGGTAGGGATCCGCGGGCGCGCCCGGCGCGGGGCGCGGGAGCGCAACGGCGCGGGTCGGCGGGGAGGATGGAGGGCGCTGCATTCCGTGCCGCGAAACATGGGTTTCGGCTACGGAAACCGTTGACCTAGTCTCGCCCGGGGATCAAGCGAAACGAGGGGGAAGTCGCATGTCCGGTTCGCATGGCAAAGGCGCGGTCGCCGATCCGCGGGGCCACAATTCCGGCCGCCGCTGCAGCTTCGACGAATCCGCGCGGCGCATCGCCGAGAATTCGCGCTGGCTGGCCGGCGGCGTGAGCAGCAACTTCCGCCTCGGGATGGCGCCGACGCCGCTGGTGTTCGAGCGCGGCGAGGGCGCCTGCCTCTTCGACGTCGATGGCAACAGGCTCATCGACTACTACCTCGGCATGGGGCCGATGATCCTCGGCCACAATCCCGAGGTGGTGCGCCGCGCCGCGGCCGCGCAGCTCGAGCGCGGGATCCTCTATGCCGGCCAGACCGACCTCGAGGCGCAGGCCGCGCGGCGCGTCTGCGAGATGGTCCCCTGCGCGGAGCGCATGCGCTTCGCCTCCTCCGGCTCCGAGGTCGTGCAGGCGGCCTTCCGCCTCGCGCGCGCCGCCACCGGGCGCACGAAGATCGTGAAGTTCGAGGGCCACTACCATGGCTGGCTCGACAACGTGCTGTGGTCGACCGCGCCGGCGCCCGACCTCGCCGGCCCCGAGGACGCGCCACGCCCGGTGGGCGGCAGCAAGGGCCAGGAGGAGGACGCGGGCCGCAACGTCGAGGTGCTGTCCTGGAACCGCCTCGACCTCGTGGAGGCGCGCCTGGCGCGCGGCGACGTCGCCGGCCTCATCATGGAGGCCGCGATGTGCAACTCCGGCGCGGTGCCCCCCGCGCCGGGCTACCTCGAGGGCGTGCGCGCGGCCTGCTCGCGCCACGGCACGATCCTGGTCTTCGACGAGGTGATCACCGGCTTCCGCCTCGCGCCGGGCGGCGCGCAGCAGCGCTTCGGCGTCACGCCCGACATCGCGACCTTCGCCAAGGCGATCGCCAACGGCTTCCCCGTGGCCGCGATCGCCGGGCGCGGCGACCTGCTTGACCTCTTCGGCAAGGGCGTCGTGCATGGCGGCACGTTCAACGCGCAGCCGGTCGCCATGGCGGCGACGCTGGCGACGCTCGAGGCGCTGACGCCCGAGCTCTTCGCCGCGATCGAGCTGCGCGGGCGCCGGCTGATGGACGGCATCCGCGACGAGCTCGCCGCGGCCGGCCACAAGGCGGTGGTGACGGGATGGCCGCAGGTCTTCCACGTCGCCTTCGACCTCGACGCGCCGGCGCGCAACTGGCGCGACCTCGCCCGCATGAACCGCGCGAAATACGTCAGGTTCTGCGCCGCGCTGCTTGCCAACGGCGTGCGCGCGCTCGAGCGCGGCGCCTGGTTCATGTCCGCCGCGCATGACGACGCGATCGTCGACGAGACGCTGGAGGCGGTGCGCCGCGCCGCGCGCGAGGTGCCGGTCGCATGACGCGCGTCGCCATCGGGTCGCTGATGCAGGAGACGAACACCTTCGTCCCCTTCGCCACGACCCTGCGCACCTTCGAGGCGTTCTACCTCCATCGCGGCGAGGAGATGCTCTCGCGCTACGGCGCGGCGCGCGTCGAGGTCCCGGCCTTCCTGTCGGTGTTCCGCGAGGCGGGCGTCGAGGTCGTGCCGACCATCGCCGCGCATGCCGGCGCCAGCGGCATCGCTGCGCGCGCCGACTTCGAGGTGCTGCTCGGCGAGATGCTCGCGCGGCTGCGCGCGGCGGGTAGGCTGGACGGCGTGGCGCTGGCGCTGCACGGGGCGATGGTGGTCGAGGACGAGCCCGACGCCGAGGCCGAGATCGTGCGCCGCGTGCGCGAGGTCGTCGGCCCGGGCGTACCGATCGGCGTGTCGCTCGACCTGCATGGGCACATCACGGCCGCGATGCTGCAGCCCGGCGTCTTCTATGTCGGCTACCGCGAATACCCGCATATCGACATGTGGGAGACGGGCGAGCGCGTGGCGCGGCTCCTGCTCGACGCGATCTCGGGCCGCCGCCGCCCGGTCATGGCGCTCGCCAAGCGGCACATGATCGTCAGCGCCGTGTGCGCGACGACCGGCGCGGAGCCGCTGGCGTCGATCGTGCGCGCGGCGCGGGGGCACGAGGCGGCGGGCGCGTGCCTGCACGCCTCGATCTTCCCGGTCCAGCCCTGGCTCGACGTGCCGGACCTCGGCTTCGCGGCGCTGGTCTGCGCCGATGGCGACGAGGCATCGGCGCAGCGCGTCGCCGACGACCTCGCCGCGCGGGCCTGGGAGGCGCGCCACGGCTTCGAGCCGGACCTCGTGCCGCTCGACGAGGCGATCCGCACCGGGCTTTCCGGCAGCGGCACCACCGTCGTCAGCGACATCGGCGACAGCCCGAGCGGCGGCGCCGCGGCGGACAGCGCGGCCGTGCTCTCCGCGCTGCTGCGCCTCGGCGCGGACCGCGCCGGCAGGCTCACCTACCTGACGCTGTGCGATGGCGCGGCCGCGGCGAAGGCGCTCGAGGCCGGGCCCGGCGCGCGGCTGCGCCTGCGCCTCGGCCATCATGCCTCGCCAGCGGATGGCGCACCGGTCGAGGTCGAGGCGGTGGTGCGCAGCCTGGGCGACGGCGTGTTCACGATGCACGACGCCGGCGCCGAGGGCAGCGTCGTGCAGCTCGGCCTCGTCGCCGTGCTCGCCATCGGCGACATCCGCGTGGCGGTGCGCACCAACCCGGCCTTCGAGTGGGATACCGGGCTCTTCGCGGCGTTCGGCCTGGAGCTGCGCCATGCCGCGCTGGTCTTCGTGAAGTCGCCCGCGCATTTCCGCGTCGCCTTCGGCCCGCATGCCGCGCGCATCCTCGTCGCCGACACGCCGGGGCCGACCTGCGGCAACATGCGCAGGCTCCGGCTCCACCGCGTCACGCGCCCGCTCTTCCCGCTCGACTGAGGTGGCGCGCGGCGCCTTCATCCGAGGAACATCGCCATGCTGAAGCCCCCTTCCTTCGACCTCACCGGGCGCGTGGCGCTGGTCACCGGCGGCACGCGCGGCATCGGCGGCGGGATCGCCGAGGCGCTCGCCGCCTCCGGCGCCCACGTGGTCGTGACCGCGCGCAACGCCGCGGCGGTGGAGGCGCAGGCGCGCCGCCTGCGCGAGGCGGGGGCGAAGGCCTCGGGCATCGCCTTCGACGTCAACGACGCCGCGGCGACGATGGCGTGCTTCGAGGCGATCGCGCGCGAGCACGGCCGGCTCGACATCCTCGTCAACAACGCCGGCATGACGATCCGCAAGCCGCTGCTCGAGCAGAGCGACGCCGACTGGCAGGCGGTCATCGACACCGACCTGACCTCGTGCTTCCGCATGTCGCGCGAGGCGGCGCGCATGATGGTCCGCCAGCGCCACGGGCGGATCATCATGATCTCCTCGGTCAACGCCACGATCGCGCGGCCGACCCTCGCGCCCTACACCGCGGCGAAGCATGGCCTGCACGGCCTCATGCGCTCGCTCGCCGTCGAGCTCGCGCCCGAGGGCATCACGGTGAACGCGATCGCGCCGGGCTATTTCCCGACCGAGGCCAATGCCGGCATCCGCGCCGACCCGAAATTCCACGAGGCCGTGTGCAGGCGCACGCCGGCCGGGCGCTGGGGCGACCTCTCCGAGCTCGGCGCGGCGGCGGTGTTCCTTGCCTCGCCGGGCGCCGCCTATTGCACGGGCTCGGTCGTCACCGTCGATGGCGGGCTGCTCGCCACGTTCTGAGCGCCGCGACGGGCGTCAGCCCCCGATCTCCAGCAGGTCGTAGGGCAGGGTGTTCATCGTCTCGTGGCCGTCCGCGGTGACGAGGAGCTGGTCCTCGATGATGAAGCCGCCGACGCCGTCGACGTAGAAGGGCGTCTCGAAGGCCATGACCATGCCCGGCTCGAGCGCGACGTCGACGCCGGGCCCGGTATAGGGCCATTCCTCGCTCCACACGTTCTGGCCGATGCCGTGGCCGAAATGCCCGCGCGCGAAGCTCGGGAAGCCTGCCGCGCGCATCGCGCCGATGCAGGCGGCGTGGACCTGGCCGAGCGTCGCGCCCGGCCTGAAGGCGGCGCGGCCGGCGTCGAAGGCGGCGCGCAGCGCGGCGTGGATCGCGCGGGCATGCGCGTCGGCGCGACCGAAGACGAAGGTGCGCGCGGAATCGGAGCTGTAGCCGGAGAGCACGCAGCCGACGTCGATCTTGATCACCGTGCCGGGCTCGACCTTGCCGCCGGGCCCCCAGGGATCGGGGCCGACGGAGATGTAGTCCCACTTGCCGGTCATGTTGGCGACGCCGCGGCGGCGCGCCTCGGCGACCACGGCGGCGTGCCAGGTCTCCGAGAGCTGCGGGCGCGACTGGCCCGCGCGCAGCTCGCGCATCACCGCGCGGATGCCTTCCTCGGCGAGCTGCGCGCCGGTGCGCAGCAGCGCGACCTCGCCCGGCGCCTTGACCATGCGCAGGCGATCAAAGACGCGCGAGCTGTCGACCAGCGTCGCGCCGGGCAGGGCCTCCTCGAGCAGCCGCAGGTCGTTGACCGGCAGGAAGTCGAACTCGACGCCGAGCCGCGCGCCGAGCAGGCCACGCTCCGCGAGCAGGTCGCGCAGCAGGCCGAAGGCCTCGCGCGGCTCGAAGGTGGGCGGGCGCTGGAAGCCGCGCGGCCGGCCGGACTGCGTCTCCGCGACCAGCTCGCCGGTCGGGCGGTTGCTGGGCAGGACGCCGCGCAGGTCGGCGGTTTCCACCCAGATCGCGTGGCTGCGCAGGTCGGCGATGTCCGAGGCGGCGCGGAAGGCCGGCGCGAAGAGGTCGCTGACCACTGCGGCCGCCGGCGCGCCCGCCGGCTGCGGGACCAGCGCGATCGCGGCGCCGGCGCGACGCCAGAGCGCCGCGACGCCAGGCGTGGCGCCGGTCGCGTAGGAGAAGTTCTCCGGCTGGAGCACGACCAGCGCGTCGATGCCGGCCGCGCGCATCAGCGCCTCGGCCCGCTGCCGGTCGAGGAAACCGCCCTTCATGTCCGCTCCCGTCGCTGCATCGTCCTGCCCGCGCGATCATCGCATCGCGGCCGCGGCTTCCGCTAGCATCCGGCCTCGCGCAGACCGAGGAGGGTTCGATGGCTGCTTTGCCGAGGCGCTGGGACGAGCTCGCCTGGACGGATTTCGCGCGCCTGCCGCGCGACGCGGTCGCCATCCTGCCCGTGGCCGCGATCGAGCAGCACGGGCCGCACCTGCCGCTGCGCGTCGACGCCGCGCTCGCCGAGGCGATCCTCGCGCGCGCGCTGGCGATCGCGCCCGCCGGGATGCCGCTGCTCGCCCTGCCGATCCAGGCGGTCGGGCATTCGCCGGAGCACGCGCGCTTCCCGGGCACGCTGACGCTGCGCGCAGAAACGACGCTCGCGCTGTGGGAGGACATCGGTGCCTCGGTGGCCCGCGCGGGGCTGCGCAAGCTCGTCGTGTTCAACAGCCATGGCGGCCAGCCGCAGCTGGTCGACGTGCTCTGCACGCGGCTGCGCGCGGTGCATGGCATGTTCGCCGTCGCCGCGAGCTGGTTCCGCCTGCATCGCGCGGACCCCGCCGAGGCCGCGCTGCCCGAGGCCGAGCGCCGCTGGGGCATCCATGCCGGCGCGGTCGAGACGGCGATGATGCGCCACCTCCATCCCGGCCTGGTGCGCGAGGACGAGGCGCGGGACTTCTCCTCCGCCTGGATCGCGCGCCAGCCGGCCTTCGCGCAGCTCGCGCCGCATGGCGAGGTGGGCTTCGGCTGGGAGACGCAGGACCTCGGCGCCTCCGGCGCGGTGGGCGACGCGCGGCTCGGCGACGCCGCGCTTGGCGGTCGCATCGTCGAGCAGGCGGCCTCTGCGCTCGCGACGCTGCTCGCCGAGGTTCACCGCTTCGACGCCGGCTCCTGGATGCGCGAGGCGCCGGCGGCGCGCTGATCGCGCCGCCTGAGGACGAGGAAGGCGAGGGCGGCGATCGCCAGTACCGCGCCGAGCAGCGCGAGCACGGCGCCATAGGCCTCGGCGGGGGCGAGGCGCGCGCCGAGCGCCGCGAGCAGCGCCCCGGCCCCGACCTGGCACGCGGCGACGCCGATCAGGAAGGCGAGGTTCAGCAGCGACAGGGCGCGGCCCTCCTGGCCGGGCGGCGCGGCGGCGCGGATGTCGGCGTATTGCAGGACGAAGGCCGAGGCGCCGGCCGCGAAGACGACCAGCAGCGCGGCGGCGATCCACGGCCCGGGGCGCAGCGCGCCGAGCAGGAGCAGCGCCGCGGCCGCGACCAGGAACCCGGCGGCCAGCATCGGCGGGCGCGGCCAGCCGCGGCGGTCGGCGAGGCCGAAGGCGAGCGGCGCCGCGATCATCACCGCGGAGACGACGAAGGCGACGTTGCCTGCGGCGCTGGGCGACAGGCCCTGCGCCTGCTCGAGATAGGGCCCGACCCAGAGCCCGCGTATCGCGAGCAGGCAGCCATAGGAGACGAGGCCGAGCAGCGCGCCGGCGAAGATCGCCGGCACGCGCAGCAGCTGCGCCATCGAGGCCTCCGGTCCCGCCTCGGCGCGGCGCGGCGACGGCGCGCCGTCGTCGCGCGTCGCCAGCACGAGCGCGAGAAGCGCGAGGGTGAGGGCGCCGACGCAGGCCATCGCCACGCGCCAGCCCGCCGCCTCCACGACGAGGGCCAGCGGCGTGGTGGTCAGGAACATGCCGCTCGAGCCGAGCGAGGCGCAGACCGTGGTCGTCCAGGCGAACTCCGAGGCCGGCCGGCTGCGCGCGACATGGACGCACACGGCGAGCCAGAGGCCCGAGCAGCCGATCCCGAACAGCGCCTGCGAGGCGACCAGCGCGGGCAGGGACGTGGCACTCGCGCCCACCGCGGCGCCGAGCGCGGCGGCGGCGAGCAGAGCCGCGACGAGGCGGCGCAGCGGGACGCGGTCGAGCGCCACGCCGATCGGCAGCTGCATCGCCGCGAAGACGACGTTGAAGGCGGCGCCGAAGACGCCGAGCGCCCAGGGCTCGAGCGCGAGCTCCGCGGCGATCGCGGGGGCAAGCGCCGCCGGCAGGGTCCGGTAGGCATGCCCGATGGAGAAGGCCGCGACGAGCGCGACGAGAAAACGCATGGTTGGGCTGCGAGGCTACGGCATCGACTTCGAGGCGGCCAGCGCGCACCATCGCATCCAGCGACCGCGCGAAGGAGGCGCCCAGCCCATGCCGAACCTGCCCGACCCGATGGCGGCCTTCCGCCTCGATGGCCGCGTCGCCCTGGTGACCGGCGCGCGGCGCGAGATCGGCCGCGCGATCGCGACCGCGCTCGCCGCGCAGGGCGCCGCGGTGGCGATCCACCACGCGGGCGGCGCCGAGGAGGAGCGCGACGCCGCCGACGTGGTGGCCGCCATCTCCGCGGCCGGGGGCAGGGCGATCGCCTTCGCCGCGGACTTCGCCGCGGATGGCGCGCCCGAGCGCCTCGGCGCCGAGGTCCTCGCGGCCTTGGGCAAGGTCGACATCCTGGTGGTGAACGCCTCGATCGAGATCCTCGAGGACTGGGACCGGATCGGCCGCGCCGCCTTCGACCGGCAGGTCGCGGTGAACCTCTGGGCGACGCTGGCGCTGCTGCAGGCGCTGGCGCCGGGCATGATCGCCCGAGGCTGGGGCCGCATCGTGACGATCGGCAGCATCCAGCAGCAGCAGCCGCATCCGCGCATGCTCGTCTATGCCGGCACCAAGGCCGCGCAGCACAACTGGGCGGTCAACCTGGCGCGGCAGTTCGGCGGCACGGGCGTGACCGTCAACAACCTGAGCCCAGGCGTGATCGCCACCGCGCGCAACCGCGAGCAGCTCGCCACCGATGGCGGCAAGCTGCTGGCGCGCGTGCCGCTCGGCCGCACCGGGACGCCGGCCGACCTCGTCGGCGCGGCGCTGCTGCTCTGCACCGATGCCGGGGCCTACATCCACGGCGCCGACATCCTCGTCGACGGCGGCCGCGCGATCTCCTGAGGCGGGACGGGCCCGGGATCGCGCGATGCCGTCATTCCTGCGCCGCCTTCAGGTGGCGCCCTGGGCCGTCGCGGCCGCGGGCTTCGCGATGATGTTCGCCTCCGGGGCGATCTGGGGCTCCTTCACGCTCTTCCTCGTCGCGATCGAGGCCGACACCGGCTGGTCGAAGACCACGATCGCGCTCGGCTTCACGGTCTTCACCTTCTTCGGCGCCTGCACCGCGCCGGTCACCGGCTGGCTCACCGACCGGCATGGCGCGCAGGCGACGCTGGCCGGGCTGACGCTGGTCTTCGCGCTCGGCCTTGGCCTGGCGGCGCTGGCGGATTCGCCGCTCGCCTTCTACGCGAGCTTCGGGATGCTCGGCGGCTTCGGCGCCCAGTGCTGCGGCAGCTACACGCTGTTCACCGTCGCGGGGAACTGGTTCAGGCGCCCGGCCACGGCGATGGCGATCATGGATTCGGGATCGGGGATCGGGACGCTGGTGTCGCTGCCCGTGCTGCGGCTGATCATCGAGGCCCATTCCTGGCGCGCCGCCTATCTCGCGCTCGCCATCCTCGCCCTCGTCGTCGTGCTGCCGCTCGCCGCGGTCTTCATGCGCCTCCATCCGCCGGGGCGCGAGCCGCCGCCACCGGCCGACGGCCACGTGGCGCATCGCTCGCCGCTCGCCGCGGTCGGGGCGATCTCCGCCAGCCCGGTGCTGCGCTGGCTCGCCATCGTGCACCTGCTCGCGCCGATGACCTTCCATGCCATCGGCTCGCACCAGGTCGCCTATTTCCAGGACGCGGGCATGCGCCAGGATGTCGCCGTCCTCCTCGTCGCGACGACCGGCTTCACCTTCTTCGCCGGGCGCCTCGCCTTCGGCGCGCTGATCGACGCGCGCGGCATCGCCACCGCGGGGGCGATCAAGGCCGTGGCGGCGATCGCGACGCTCGGACTGATGCTCGCGCTGCCGCTCCTCGCCAGCGCCGCGCCCTCCTATGCGTATCCGGTGCTCTTCGCCATCGGCTTCAGTTCGACCGGGATCCTGTTCACCAACGCCGCGCGGCTGCTGATCGACCCCGCCTCGTTCAACGCCGTGTTCGGCGCCATGCGGCTGCTCTACGGGACGGGCGTGGCGCTCGGGCCGCCGGCCATGGCCGCGATGGTCGACGCCACGGGGCGCTTCGACCTGCCGCTGGCGCTGGTTGGCGTCGTGCTGCTGTTCCATCATGTGGCCTTCGTGGCCCTGGCGCGCGGCGCCGGGCGGCGCGGCGCGAAATGACCCAAGGCAAGGAAGACGACGCATGAACGCCCCGCGGGAGATCCTTTTCTTCTCGTCGCCGCTCGAGGCCGAGCAGGTGGCGCGCATCCGCGCCGCCGTCGGCGACCGCGTCGAGGTCGTGCACGAGCCGGACCTGCACCCGCCGCTGCGCTACGTCGCGGACCACAACGGCCAGCCGGACTTCCGGCGCAGCCCCGCGCAGGAGGGGCGCTGGCGCGCCGGCCTCGCGCGCGCGACGATCCTCTGGGACTTCCCGGCGAAGACGATCGAGGAGGGCGGGATGGCGCTCGCGCCCAACGTGCGCTGGGTGCAGACGACCAGCGCCGGCGTCGGGCAGATGGTGGCGAAGCTCGGCCTCGCCGACAGCGACCTCGTCGTCACCACCGCGCGCGGCGTGCATGCCGAGGCGCTGACGGAGTTCGTCTTCCTCGCGCTGCTCATGGGCACCAAGGACCTCGCGCGGCTGCAGCGCGACCAGAAGGCGCATCGCTGGGAGCGCTATTGCGGCGGGGAACTGGCCGGCAGGACGCTCGCGATCATCGGCGCCGGGCGCATCGGCGCGCAGGCCGCGCGCGTCGGCAAGGCCTTCGGCATGCGGGTGATCGGCACGCTCGCCAATCCCTCGCCCGCGCGAGCAGCCGAGCTCGGCCTCGACGCCGTGCACGGGCAGGAGGAACTGCACGCCGTGCTGGCCCAGGCCGACGCCGTGGTGCTGTGCACGCCGCACACGCCGGCGACGGAGCGCATGATCGACGCCGCGGCGCTCGCGGCGATGCGCCCGGGCGCGGTGCTGGTCAACATCGCGCGCGGCCTCGTCGTCGACGAGGAGGCGATGATCGACGCGCTGCGCCGCCGCCATCTCGGCTTCGCCGCGCTCGACGTCGCGACGATCGAGCCGCTGCCGGCCGACTCGCCGCTCTGGGACATGGACAACGTGCTCGTGAGCCCGCATTCCGCCAGCACCGCGCCCAGCGAGAACCGCAAGATCGCGGACATCTTCATCCACAACCTCGGCTGCTGGCTCGACGGCCGGCGCGCGGCGATGGTGAACGTGCTCGACAAGAGGCGGATGTACTGATGGCCGCGGCGCCGGGCGCCGTCGTCGCGGGCGAGGACCCCGCGCCAGGCGCGCGCGGCCGGCGCGTGCTCTGGGTCTGCGGCGGCGCGCATGCGCTGCATGACGGCTACACGGACCTGCTCGGCATCCTGCTGCCGCTGCTGCGCGACCAGTTCGCGCTCGGCTACACCGCGATCGGGGCGCTGCGCACGCTCTATGCCTGCGGCATGGCCGGCGGGCAGATCCCGGCGGGCCTGCTCGCCGAGCGCATCGGAGGCAGGTGGCTGCTCGCGGCGGGCACCGTCCTCGCGGCGCTCGGCTACCTCGTCGCCGGGCTCGGAGGCAGCCTGGCCGCGGCGACGATCGGCATCGCGCTGAGCGGGATCGGCTCGAGCACGCAGCACCCCATCGCCTCGAGCCTGGTCGCCGCCACCCACGCGGGCGCGGCGTCGCGCCCCGCGCTCGGCAGCTACAACTTCGCCGGCGATGTCGGGAAGGTCGTGGTGCCCGCGCTCTTCGCCTTCCTCGCCGCGGCCTGGGACTGGCGGGCCGGGCTCGTCGTCGTGGCCGCTTTCGGCATCGCCGCCGCGATCGCGCTGCCCGGCCTCGTGCCCGCGTCCGTCGACGCCAGCCTGCGGCCCGCGTCGCGCGCGGCGGATCCGGGCACCGGGTTGCCGCGCGGGCCCTTCCGCCTGCTGCTCGCGATCGGCATGACGGATTCGGCCGTGCGCGCGGGCTTCCTCACCTTCCTGCCCTTCCTGCTCTCGGCGAAGGGCGCGGACCTCGCCACGCTCGGCGTCGCGCTCGGCCTGCTCTTCGCCGGCGGCGCGGCGGGCAAGTTCGCCTGCGGCCATCTCGGGCAGCGCTTCGGCGTTCTGGCCACCGTGAGCGCGACCGAATCGCTGACCGCGGTCCTGGTCGTCGCCTCGCTCGCCCTGCCGCTCGCGCCGCTGCTCGCGCTGCTGCCGCTGCTCGGCCTCGCGCTCAACGGGACCTCGTCCGTGCTCTACGGCACGGTGCCCGAGCTGGTCCCGGAAGACCGGCGCGCGCGCGCCTTCGCGGTGTTCTACACCGCCGGGTCGGTGGCGAGCGGCGCCGGGCCGCTGCTCGGCGGCGCGATCGGCGACGCCGTCGGGCTCGGCCCGATGACGGCATTGCTCGCGGCCGCGTCGCTCGCCACGATCCCCCTCGCCGTCGCGCTGCGCCCCGCGCTCGCGCGCTGAAACAGCACGGGACGTCCCGCCATGCCCAAGAGCCCGCCATGCCCAAGAGACTGAGCCAGGCCCAGGTCGACAGCTACCGCGCGGAGGGCTTCGCCTTCCCGGTCGACGTGCTGTCGCCCGGGGAGGTCCGTCGCGCGCGCGCCGGGCTCGAGGCCTGGGAGGCGCAGTCCGGCCAGCCGCTCGCCTATCCCGAGAAATCCGCCGCCTACCTGCTCTTCGACTGGGCCGACGCCATCGCCTTCCATCCGGCGGTGCTCGACGCGATCGAGGACCTGATCGGGCCGGACATCCTCGTCTACCACTCGACCATCTTCCTGAAGGAGGCGAACACGCCGGCCTTCGTCCACTGGCACCAGGACGGCGCCTATTTCTTCCTGGACCCGCCCGAGCAGGTGACGGCCTGGATCGCGCTCTCCGAGGCCTCGGTGCGCGCCGGCTGCATGCGCATCATCCCCGGCAGCCATCGCGGCGACTGGCTCGAGCACCGCGACGACCCGAGCCCGAACAACATGATCCCGCGCGGCCAGGGCGTGCTCGGGCGCCACGGGCCGGAGGATGGGGTCCTCATGCCGCTCGCGGCGGGCCAGATGTCGCTGCACCACACCAAGGCGCTGCACGCCTCCGGCCCGAACGCGAACGACGACCGGCGCATCGGGATGAACATCAGCTACATCCCCGCGCATGTGCGGCCGCTCGGCACGCCACGCCCCGGCGCGCTTCTGGCGCGCGGCACGGACCGGTTCGGGCATTTCTCGCCCGAGCGGCGCCTCGCGCGTCACCTCTCGCCCGAGGCGCGCGCCGCCCATGGCGAGCATTGCCGCCTGTTCCGCGCGCGGCAGGATGCCGGGTTCTCCGCCGCGCCGGCGACGAGCTGACAGGCGGTCGGCCATGTCCACGCGCATCGATGTCACGCCGCTCTTCGCGACGCCCGTCGCGGCGACGGAGCTTCCCGATGCCGCGGCGCTGAACCGCGAGCTGCGCGCGGCGATCGCGGCGCGCGAGAGGAGCCATCCCGGGGAGCAGCATTCGAACCTCGGCGGCTGGCAATCCTCGTGGGACATGGAGGCCTGGGGCGGCGCGCCGGCGGCGCGGCTGCTCGCAGCGGCGCGCGCGATCGCCGACCGGATGACGGTCGACCGCGCCGGCCGGCCTGTCTCCATCGCGTGGCGCGCCAACATGTGGGCGAACGTCAACCGCGCGGGCCATGGCAACGAGTTCCACGCCCATCCCGGCAGCTTCTGGTCCGCGGTCTACTACGTCGACGACGGGGGCATCGCCGCCGACCCCTCGCTCGGCGGCGAGCTCGAGTTCATGGATCCGCGCGGCCCCGGCCCGGCGATGTACGCCCCGAACCTCGCCTTCGCGACACCGGGCGGATTGTCGCTCGGCGCCAACGAGACGATGCCGCCGAGGGCGGGGCGGCTGGTTCTGTTCCCGGCCTGGCTGCTCCACCAGGTCCGTCCGTATCGCGGAAAGGCCGAGCGCGTCTCGATCGCGCTCAACCTTGGCGTCGGTCCCTGAGGCGAAGCCCCGCCTCAGCCGGCGGAGAGCTTGAGGCCCGCGATCCCGGCGACCACCAGGGCCAGGCTGGCGAGGCGCATCGGCGTCGCCGGCTCGTCGAAGAGCAGGATGCCCAGGACCACCGTCCCGGCCGCGCCGATCCCGACCCAGACCGCGTAGGCCGTGCCGACGGGAAGCGTGCGCATCGCGAGGCCGAGAAGGACGATGCTCGCCGCCAGCGCCGCGGGCGTGGCGGCGAGGACGAGCGGGCGCTCGAGACCCTGCGCATGCTTGAGCCCGATGGCCCAGGCCACCTCGAGCACGCCCGCGACCAGCAGCAGCACCCACGCCATGGCGTCCTCCTCCGCGAAGATGCGCGCCGGTCGACGCGACGCGCGCGGCATCCTAACCTCGCCCGTGGATCGTGGAGGAATGCCGATGAAGGTGAAGCTCGACATCGAATGCACGCCCGCCGAGGCCCGCGCCTTCTTCGGCCTGCCCGACGTCGCGCCGCTCCAGGAGCGCGTGATGAAGGAGGTCGAGCAGCGGGTGATGCAGGGCATCGGTGCCATGGATCCCGCGGAGATGCTCAAGACATGGATGCCCGCGACGATGCAGGGCTTCGACCAGATGCAGCGCTTCTGGTCGCAGATGGCCGCGGGTGCCGTCGACCCGAACCGCAAGTGAGCCAGGAGCAGCAGAGATGACGTCCCGCCCCGACGATCCCGCGCCCTACTACCGGGCCCATGTCTTCGCCTGCGTGAACGAGCGCCCGGCCGGGCACAAGCGCGGGTCGTGCAAGGAGCGCGGCGCCGAGCCGCTGCGCAACTACATGAAGTCGCGCGCCAAGGAGCTCGGCCTCGGCGACGTGCGCATCAACCAGTCGGGCTGCCTCGACCGCTGCGAGCTCGGCCCGGTGATGGTCGTCTATCCCGAGGGCGTCTGGTACCGCTTCGGCTCGACCGCCGACATCGACGAGATCCTCGAGAAGCATCTCGGGCGCGGCGAGCGCGTCGCGCGGCTGATGCTGCGGCCCGAGGACGGCCCGCTCAAAGGCGCCTGATCGACGTCACCGGGCCGCCGCCGCGCGCGGCGATGCGCGCCTCGGCCTCCGCGAGCGGCTCGGCGGCGACCTGCATGTGGTGGCCGTTGGCGTGGACGAGGATGCGCGCGTCGCGCATCGCGCCGACATGCCCCTTCCAGAAGACGAGGTCGCCGCGGCGCAGGTTCGCGCGGTCGTTGATCGCCGTGCCCAGCTCCGCCTCCTGCATGTCGCTGTCGCGCGGCGCGGCGATGCCGGCGGCGTCGAGCGCGACCTGCACCAGCCCCGAGCAGTCGAGCCCGAGCCCCGTCCGGCCGCCCCAGAGATAGGGCACCGACAGGAATTCCTCCGCGACGGCGACGAAGTCCGGCGCCGGCGGCGCGCCGAGCAGCGCGGCGTGCCGCGCGACCAGGAAGCCGCCGCGCGCGAGGGCGACGAAGCGCTCGTCATGCGCCGCGGCGGCGAAGCGCGCGCCGAGCGGCAGCCAGGAGACCGGCGGCGACTTCACGTCGGGCGCCGGGTAGACGAAGCTGCGCGGCACGACGAGGCGATGCGTCGGCGCGGCGCCCGGCGCCGCCAGCGCCACGGTCTCGACATAGCCGACATGGCGGTCGCGCTCGAGCTGCACCCAGCTCCAGCCATCGGCGCGCGCCTCGAAGACGCGCAGCGACTCGCCTGCCAGCGCCTCGCTCTCGAGCGGGGCATCGCGCGCGGGATGTCGGCGCAGCGCGGTCACCGGCGCCACGACCTCGCGCGCGGTCCCCTCGACGAAGCGCGCGGCCTCGACGCGGCCCGCGAGGCGCGCGTCGGCGAGGTCCGGGCGGCAGGCGTTGCGGCGCGGGTCGAGGCTTCTGGACATGGCCGCGGGATGATGGCGCGGCGCGGCGCGGCGCGTCG
>CANMWW010000001.1 GCA_947500965.1 Alphaproteobacteria bacterium | reverse complement strand
TGCGCATCCAGCGCCCGGTCGCCGAGCTGGTTCTGGAGAAGCTCCCCGTCACGCTGCAGCTCGGCACGATGGCCTTCGTCATCGCCTGCCTGATCGGCATCCCCGCGGGCGTGGTCGCCGCGGTGAAGAAGGACCGCGCCTGGGACTGGATTGCCAACGGCGTCGCGCTCTGGGGCCTGTCGACGCCGAACTTCTGGCTCGGGATCATGATGATCCTGTTCTTCTCGGTCGAGCTCGGCTGGCTGCCGCCCTCGGGCTACACCAGCCTGCGCGAGGATTTCTGGCAGAGCATCAAGACCACGATCATGCCGGCCTTCGTGCTCGGCAACGCGATCGCCGCGGTCCTCATGCGCCACACCCGCAGCGCGATGCTCCAGGTGCTGGGCCAGGACTACGTGCGCACCGCGCGCGCCAAGGGCCTCGCCGAGAAGGTCGTGGTGGTGAAGCACGCGCTGCGCAACGCCGCCGTGCCGATCGTGACGCTGGGCGCGCTCGAGTTCGGGCAGCTGCTCTCCGGCGCGGTGCTGACCGAGCAGGTCTTCACCATCCCCGGCTTCGGCAAGCTGATCGTCGACGCGGTGTTCAACCGCGACTACCTCGTGGTGCAGGGCGTGGTGCTGGTGACGGCGACGGTCTACGTGTCGCTCAACCTGCTGGCCGACGTCGCCTACATCCTCCTGAACCCGAGGCTGCGATGAGCGCGGGCGCGGGAGCCGCGGCGGGCGGCACGGGCGCGGGCGCGCGGATCGACAGCCCCGGGCGGCGCGCGCTGCGCAAGCTGATGCGGCGCAAGGCCGCGGTGTTCGGGCTTTGCGTGGTGACGCTATTCGTCCTGGTCGCGGTGCTCGCGCCCTGGATCGCGCCCTACGACCCCGTGAAGACCAGCTGGACCGCGATCCGCAAGGCGCCCTCGGCGCTGCACTGGTTCGGCACCGACGAGAACGGCCGCGACATCCTCTCGCGCATCGTCCACGGGGCGAGCGCCTCGCTGCGCGCCGGCGTGATCTCGGTCACGATCGCGGTGGCGCTGGGCGTGCCGATCGGGCTGCTGGCCGGATATCGCGGCGGCTGGATCGACGCGATCATCAGCCGCGTCACAGACGCGATGCTGGCCTGCCCCTTCCTGATCCTGGCCATCGCGATGGCGGCCTTCCTCGGCCCGTCGCTGAGGAACGCGATGATCGCGATCGGCATATCGGCAACGCCGATCTTCGTTCGCCTGGCGCGCGGCGCCACGATGGCGACGATGGTCGAGGACTATGTCGAGGCCGCGCGCGCCGTCGGCAACCCGCGCTGGCGCATCGCGCTGCGCCACGTCCTTCCGAACATCGTGCCGCCCGTGCTCGTGCAGGCGACGCTCGCCATCGCGATGGCGATCATCGCCGAGGCGAGCCTCTCCTTCCTTGGCCTCGGCCAGCAGCCCCCCGCGCCCAGCTGGGGCTCGATGCTCAACGCCGCGCAGCGCTTCCTCGGCCAGGCGCCGTGGATGGCGATCTTCCCGGGCCTGTCGATCTTCGTCGTCGTCCTCGCCTTCAACCTGCTGGGCGACGGGCTGCGCGACGCCCTCGACCCGAAGGGACGGTAGGGCCGGAGGGGCGCTAGCGTCGGCGGCGCCGGCTCCCCGCGAGGACCATCAGGCCGGCGCCGAGCAGGGCCAGGCCCGCGGGCTCGGGCACGTCGATGGACCCGCCGCGCACCTCGAAGAGATACTGGCCGGGGACGCCGGCGTTGCTCGCGCTCCGCAGCTCGTTGGGGCCTCCATCGACCAGCGCGCCGCAGGTGCCGGACCCGGGCACCTCGAAGCTGACGCCGGCGCCATTGTTGAAGCCGACATGCGCGCAGGTGCCGCCGAGCCCGCCGGTGCCGCCGCTCGCGTCGCCGGTCTCCCACTGCATGGACCCGTAGTTGAAGTAGATGTCCGCGTCGCCCGCCGCGATGTCGCTGCGATCGACCAGCAGAAGCTGGAAGCTGTTCGCGAGCGCGGTCTGCTGGCTGTAGAAGCCGACGCCGAGCCAGTTCACGCCGAAGGCGGCCTGGCCGCCAAGCGTGCCGGTCCCGAAGGTGACCAGCGGGCCGACGCGCGTGTCGACGTCGGCGAAGAAGGGCGCGATGAGCGGGTTGCCGGTCGGGCCGGTGATCGCGGGTGGCGTGAACGTGGATTGCGGCCCGTTGAAGGTGATGTTGCCGTTGTTGTTGATGAACGCGCTCGCGTAGGTCGTGCCGTAGAAGTTGAAGCCGAAGCCGAGCGGCTGGGCGACCGGGGTTCCCGGCGGCGTCCCGCTTCCCGGCCCGTTCGCGGGATAGGTGCCGTCGTCGTTGGCGAGGAAGGTCGTGCCGTCGAAGCCCGGCACGATCGGGCTCGCCGACGCGCTCCATGCGAGCGCGGTGCAGGCCAGCAGCGCCGCGGCAAGGCCCGATGGGACGATCGTCATGTGCGCCACCTCGTCTGGTCGATGACCTGGTGCGATGCGGCGGAGCAGCTTTCGTGCCATCGCGCTTTGCGCGCGATTCCCGCGTCCTGCCGCGTCGCCCCGACGGGACTGCAAGGAAACCGGACATCCGCATCCCGGGATCGCGGGGCCGCTTTTCCCGATAGCATGCGCGCCTCGTCCAACGGCGCGAGGAGGCGCGGGACATGTCCGGTCACGAGATCGCCGTCGCGGAGAAGGCCAGGGATCCTTCGCTCGACTGCTACGTCTTCATCGGCAGCACCTACGGCTTCCTGACGGCGCATCGCGCGGCGTCGGTGGCGGCCGCGCAGGGCGTGCGCCTCGACTGGAAGCCCTTCAGCCTGCGCACGCTGCTGCGCGAGCAGGACAGCTCCCCCTTCCTCGGCAGGCCGGCGAAGCTCGCCTACATGTGGCGCGACATCGAGCGCCGCGCGGGGCGCTTCGGCATCCCCTTCGCGCGGCCCTCGCGCTACCCGGTCGACGGGCAGGAGCGCGCGAACCATGTCGCGACGCTGGCCTCGCGCGAGGGCTGGTGCGCCGACTTCCTGCGCGAGGCCTATCGCGCCTGGTTCCTCGAGGACCGCGATCCCGGCGATCCTGCGGCGCTTGCCCTCGTGCTCGAGCGACTCGGCCGGCCTGCCGGGACGGCCATGCGCGCCGAGGCGCCGGACGTCGTCGCCGCCTACGCGGCGAACACCGACCGCGCGCGGGCGCTCGGCATCTTCGGCGCCCCGGACTTCGTGTGCGGCGAGGAAGTGTTCTGGGGCGACGACCGGCTGGAGGACGCGCTCGCCTGGTGCCGGCGCGGCGCCTGACGCGCTCGCCAGGCCGCCTTTCCGCGCTAGGATCGGCGCATCGTCCAGCGGCGCTGAGGAGGCGCGAGAAGCATGTTGAACCACGTCATGGTCGGCTCCAACGACATCGAGCGCTCCCGGCGCTTCTACGACGCCGTGCTCGGCGCGATCGGCGCGGGCGAGGGGATGCGCAACGTCTCCGCGTCGGGGCATGTGCGCTTCTTCTATCGCCACGACGGGAACATGTTCTCGGTGACGCAGCCCATCGACGGCAAGCCCGCGACCGTCGCCAACGGCTTCACGATCGGCTTCAAGTGCGCCTCGAGCGCGCAGGTCGACGCCTTCCACGCCGCGGCGCTCGCCAATGGCGGGCAGACGGCCGAGGACCCGCCGGGCACGCGCAAGGCCGGCTACTACATCGCCTATGTGCGCGATCCCGACGGCCACAAGCTCTGCGCCATCCACCACCCGCCCAAGGCGGGCTGAGCGCGCGGGGACCGCGCCGTCGCCACGGATGCATCCATAGGTAGAATGCCCTAGTATCCTTCCCGTCGCGGTGGGCCGCGAGACGGTCCGTCTCCCGCGGCGGGAGGGCCATGGCATGGATCCGCTGGTTGCCGGGCTTCTGGTCGAGATCGCCCGCGAGCATCCCTCCGGGGTGCCCACGAGGGCCGGCGTGTTGGCCGCGCTGTCCAGGCACTGCCACGCCAATCTCCAGTTCTACCTCGCCTTGCGCGATACGGCCGAGGCCAGGCGCGAGGTCAAGCGGCTCGTCGGCCAGTACTGCACGGCGGACGACCTCGCCGGGCTGCTGGGCAAGGTGTCGCTCTCGGTGGTCGCCGAGGAACAGAAGTTCCCGGTCGGCCGCTACCCGCAATCCCTGTTCATCCACGACCGGGCGGCGATGGACGCGTTCGTCGCGGACGCGATGCCCGCGCCGGAGGGAGAGGCGCCGCGGCGGCCGCTCGCCGCGGCGCGCTTCTTCTGCGTCGGCAGCTGCTTCGCGACCAATGTCGCCGGGCATCTCTCCAGCCTCGGCGCGCGCATCCACACGACCGTGCTCGCCGAGAGCATCAACAGCCCGCGCAACAACGTCGACCTCTTCCACTACCTCGAGACGGGCGAGCGACGCGGCCTGCTGCTGCGCGACGACATCCGCGAGCTCGCCGCGCTCGACGAGGTGCGCGCCGCGTTCCTCGCCTCCGACACGCTGGTGCTGACGCTGGGTTGCGCCTACTCGCTGGTCTCCGGCGCGACGGGCGAGCCGATCTCGCGAATCGAACCCGGTGCGCGCTTCGACGGTCCCCGCGTCGCCACGGTGGCGGGCCAGCTCGCGCGCATCGTCGACGCATGCGAGGCGCGCGGCTTCCGGGACGTCTTCATGACCGTCTCGCCGGTGCCGCTCGCCGGCACGCTGGCGCATGGCGGGAACGCCTTCGTGTCCGACGCGGCGTCGAAGGCGATCCTGCGCGCTGCGCTCGAGGAGGTGCTGGCGACGCGCCGCGTGCGCTACATCCCCTCCTTCGAGGTCTTCCGCCAGGGCGCGCTGCATGCGCATTTTCCCGTGATGGGCCTCGAGGACGGCAATTCGCGCCACGTGAACACGGCGATCGTGGGGAGCGTCGTGCGCCGCTTCGTCGACCTGCACTACGTCGTCGACGCGCCCGCCGCCTGAGCCACCCGCGCGATCGCCGGCGCGGCGCCGCCGCTTTGCCGCGGCGCGGCGCGCGATGATAGCCTCGCGCCATCCCGACCCATCGCATGGTGCCAGCAAGATGACCTCGTCCTCCCGCGACGCGAAGCCTTCCGCGTCCCTCGCCGGCCCAGCCCTTGCCAGCCGCACGATCCTGCGCGCCGTGCTGCTCGCCCTGGCGGGATCCGTGCTGCTGACGCTCTCGGCGAAGCTGAAGGTGCCCTTCCACCCCGTGCCGATGACCATGCAGACCATGGTCGTGCTGGTTCTGGGCGTGGCCTATGGCAGCCGGCTCGGCGCCGCGACCGTGGCCCTCTACCTGCTGCAGGGCGCGGTCGGCCTGCCGGTCTTCGCGGACACGCCCGAGCGCGGCATCGGCCTCGCCTACATGGCGGGGCCGACCGGCGGCTACCTCGCGGGCTTCCTCGTCGCGGCCTGGTTCGCGGGCGCGGCGGGCGGCGGTGGCGGACTTGCGCGCCTCGCGGCCGCCATGCTCGGCGGCCATGCGATCATCTTCGCCTTCGGCCTCGCATGGCTCGCCGCCGCGATCGGCCCGGAGAAGGCGTGGCTGCTGGGCGCAGCGCCCTTCCTGCTCGCCACGCTGCTCAAGAGCGCGCTGGGCGTCGCGCTGCTCGCCGGGCTGCGGGCCTGGGCGCCGCGGCGCTGACGCCGCGCGCCCGTGCGCGCTGCCCCGTGGCGCTTGCCGTCGGGGGCCGCGTCGCATTCTACTAGGCGCAAGACGACAGACAGGGAGACACGCATGACCAGCAGGATCGCCGCCAGCCGCCGCACCGTCGCCAAATCCGTCGCTGCAGCCCTCGTCGCCACGCCGTTCGGCACGATGACGAGGCAGGCCTGGGCGCAGGCGCGCCGCGCCGGGACGCTGACGACCATGATCACGCCCGAGCCGCCGATCCTCGTGCCCGGCGTCAACAACCAGGGCCCGACGCTGATCGTCACCGGCAAGATCTTCGAGGGCCTGCTCACCTACAACCAGAAGCTCGAGCCGCAGCCCGGCCTCGCGCAAAGCTGGTCGATCGACGCCGCGGGGACGACCTACACCTTCAACCTGCAGACGGGCGTGACCTGGCACGACGGCAAGCCGTTCTCGGCCGACGACGTCGTCTTCTCGATCATGAAGTTCCACATGGAACTGTCGCCGCGCTCGCGCGCGATCTTCCAGCGCATCGACACCTGCGTCGCGAAGGACGCCCAGACCGTCGAGATCAGGCTGAAGGCGCCGTTCGAGCCCTTCATCCTGATGTTCGACGTCACGACCTGCGCGATCGTCGCGAAGCACGTCTACGACGGCATGGACGCCGCGGCGATGCGCAACGCGCCCGCCAACCAGACGCCCAACGGCACCGGCCCGTTCAAGCTGGCCGAGTGGCAGCGCGGCAACTTCATCAGGCTCGCGAAGCACGACAAGTACAGCCAGGCGGGCAAGCCGCTGCTCGACGAACTGATCTACCGCGTGATCCCGGATTCGAACCTGCGCGGCGTGGCGCTGCAGACCGGGCAGGTCCAGCTCGCGGGCCCGAACGACATCGAGGCCTTCGACGTACCGCGCTACCAGGCCGACCAGAACTTCAAGGTCGACCTCGATGGCTGGCAGTACTACGGCCCGCTGTCCTGGATCGAGCTCAACCACCGCTCGAAGCCGCTCGGCGACGCGCGCGTGCGCCGCGCCCTGTCGATGGCGATCGACCGCAACTTCGTCGTCCAGCGCCTGTGGTTCGGCGTCGGCAAGGCCGCGACCAGCCCGATCAGCTCGGCGACGCGCTTCCACGACCCGTCGGTCAGGCTCGAGGCGTTCAGCGAACAGGCGGCGAACGCGCTGCTCGACGAGGCCGGCCTGCGCCGCGGCGCCGACGGCACGCGCTTCGAGCTCAAGTTCATGGGCCTGCCCTATGGCGAGATCTGGAACCGCCTCGGCGAGTACATCCGCCAGCAGTTCGGCAAGCTCGGCGTGAGGCTGGTGGCGGAGTCCGTCGATGCCGGCACCTGGGCGCGCAAGCTCGCGGAGTGGGACTACGACGTCACCGTCAACTTCGTCTACCAGTGGGGCGACCCGACGCTGGGCGTCGAGCGCACCTATGTCTCGACCAACATCCAGAAGATCGCCTTCACCAACACCGGCGGCTACGCCAACCCCCGCGTCGACGAGCTGTTCAAGGTGGCGCGCGAGAGCCAGTCGGCGGATGCGCGCCGCGCGGCCTTCGCCGAGGTCCAGAAGATCCTCGTCCAGGACATGCCGCAGCTCTGGCTGATGGAGCTCGCCTTCCCGACGATCCACGACCGGCGGCTGCGCAACGTCATCACCGGGGGCACCGGCGTCCATGCCGGCTTCGCGGACGTCTCCTTCGGCTGACGACCCGGTGGCGGCGGGGGCCCGATGACCCCCGCCGCCTTCGCCGCCTTCCTCGCGCGCCGGCTGATGAAGGCGGCCGGCGTCGTGCTGGGCGTCGTCATCGTCGCGTTCTTCGTCGTGCGGCTCGCGCCGGGCGACCCGGCGAGCGTCATCGCCGGGCAGTCCGGCGCGGCCGACGCGCAGTTCATGGAGCAGCTGCGCCGGCAGTTCGGCCTCGACCAGCCGCTCCCGGTCCAGCTCTGGCTCTACGTCAAGGGCGTGGCGACGCTCGACTTCGGCGTCTCGCATCGCGTGCAGCGGACCGTGGCCAGCCTGCTCGTCGAGCGCCTGCCCGCCACGATCCTGCTCACCGGCACGGCCTTCGCCTTCGCGCTCGCGGCGGGCGTGGCGCTCGGCGCGATCGCGGCACGGCGCGTGGGCACCGTCGCGGACAGCGTGGTGACCGTGCTCGCGCTGACCTTCTACGCCACGCCGATCTTCTGGGTCGGGCTGATCTTCATCCTCGTCTTCGCGGTCTGGCTCGGCTGGCTTCCCGCGCTCGGCATGTTCACCGTGGGCGCGGACCTCTCCGGCCTCGCCGCCGTGGCCGACGTCGCGCGGCACCTCCTGCTGCCGGCGCTGACGCTCGGGCTCTTCTACATGGCGCTCTACGCGCGCCTGACGCGCGCCTCGATGCTCGAGGTCGCGAGCCAGGACTTCGTGCGCACCGCGCGCGCGAAGGGCATGCGCGAGGGGCCGATCCTGCGCCGCCACGTCCTGCGCAACGCCATCCTGCCCGTGGTCGGCTTCGCGGGCGTGCAGGCGGGCCAGCTCGTGGGCGGCTCCATCCTGGTGGAGACCGTGTTCTCCTGGCCCGGCGTCGGCCGCCTCGCCTTCGAGGCGCTGCTCGCGCGCGACTACAACCTGCTGCTCGGCGTCTTCATCGTCACCTCGGCGATGGCGGTGGCGATCAACCTCGTGACGGACATCGTGGTGGCGCTGGTCGACCCGCGCATCGAGGTGGAGGGATGAGCGGGTTCTGGAGGCGCTTCGCCACCAACCGCGGCGCGGTCGCGGGCTGCGTCGTCTTCGCGCTCGTGCTCGCCATGGCCGCCTTCGCGCCGTGGATCGCGCCGGGCGACCCGTGGAGCATGGCGGGGCCGCCGCGCACCGACGCCTTCGACCCGGAGCACTGGCTTGGCACGGACATGCTGGGCCGCGACGTCTGGGCGACGATCGTCCATGGCGCGCGCGTCTCGCTCCTCGTCGGCGGCGGCGCGACGCTCGCCGCGGTGCTGATCGGCGTGTCGATCGGCGCGGTGGCCGGCTATCTCGGCGGGGTCGCGGACGACCTGCTGATGCGCTTCACGGAGTTCTTCCAGTCGATCCCCAGCTTCATCCTCGCGCTGCTCATCGTCGCGATCTTCCAGCCGACGGTGGGCTCGATCGTCGTGGCGGTCGCGATCGTGTCCTGGCCGCCGGTGGCCCGCGTCGTGCGCGCGGAGTTCATGAGCCTGCGCTCGCGCGAGTTCGTGCAGGCGGCGGTGGTGCTGGGGCAGGGGACCTGGACGATCGTCCTGCGCCAGATCCTGCCCAACGCGCTGTCGCCGATCGTCGTGCTGTCGTCCTTCATGGTCGCGACCGCGATCCTGCTCGAGGCCGCGCTCTCCTTCCTCGGCCTCGGCGACCCGAACGTGATGAGCTGGGGCTTCATGATCGGCTCGGGCCGCTCGACGATCCGCATCGCCTGGTGGACGAGCGTCTTCCCGGGCATCGCGCTGTTCCTCACCGTACTGTCGCTCAACCTCATCGGCGAGGGCATCTCCGACGCCCTCAACCCGCGCCTGCACGAAAGGGGCGCGGCGTGAGCGCGCCGCTGCTCTCCGTCTCCGGGCTCACCGTCGCCCTGCCGCCCGGCGGCGACCGGCCGCATGCCGTCGAGGATGTCGGCTTCGACCTCGCCAGGGGGGAGATCCTCTGCATCGTCGGCGAGTCGGGCTCGGGCAAGTCGATCTCCGCCGCCGCGATCATGGGGCTGCTGCCCAGGCGCCTGCCCGCGGTCGCGGGGTCGATCCGCTTCGGCGGCAGGGACCTGCTGCGCCTCGGCAAGGAGGAGATGCGCGCGATCCGCGGCCGCGAGATCGCGATGGTCTTCCAGGAGCCGATGACCGCGCTCAACCCGATCATGCCGGTCGGCCAGCAGATCGCGGAGGTGATGGAGGCGCATGGCGAGGGGGACGCGGCGTCGCGCCGCGCGCGCGCCATCGAGCTGCTCGCCGAGGTCCGCATCCCGTCGCCGGAGCTCGCCGTCGACGCCTATCCCTTCCGGCTCTCCGGAGGGCAGCGCCAGCGCGTGATGATCGCCATGGCGCTCGCGCTGCGTCCGTCGCTGCTGGTCTGCGACGAGCCGACGACCGCGCTCGACGTCACCACCCAGGCGCAGATCCTCGCCCTCGTGCGCGACCTGCAGGCGACGCGCGGCACGGGCATCCTCTTCGTCACGCACGACTTCGGCGTCGTGGCGGAGATCGCCGACCGCATCGCCGTCATGCAGCATGGCCGGATCGTCGAGATCGGCGCGCGCGACGAGGTGCTCTCGCGCCCGCGCCACGACTACACGCGCCGCCTGATCGCGGCCGTCCCGCGCCTCGCCGGGCGCGAGGTCGCGCCGCGGCCGGCGGAGCCGCCGCTCCTCGCCATCGACGGCGTCTCGAAGGTGTTCTGGCGCGGCGGCCTGCTCTCGCGCCGCACGCCGGTGCACGCCGTGCGCAAGGCCAGCCTCTCGCTCGCGCGCGGCGAGACGCTGGCGCTGGTCGGCGAGTCCGGCTCGGGCAAGTCGACGCTGGCGCGCTGCGTGGTGCGCCTGGTCGAGCCGAGCGAGGGCGAGATCCGGATCGGCGGGACCGTCGTCACCGGGATCAGCCAGCGCGCCTTCAAGCCGTTCCGGCGCCGCGCGCAGATGGTGTTCCAGGATCCCTTCGCCTCGCTCAACCCGCGCCGGCGCGTGGGCGAGATCGTCGCCGAGGGACCGATCACCCACGGCACGCCGCGCGCCGAGGCGATCGCGCGGGCGCGCGAGCTGCTGGCGCTCGTGGGCCTCGACCCCGCGGCGGCCACGCGCTTCCCGCACGAATTCTCCGGCGGCCAGCGCCAGCGCATCGGGCTCGCCCGCGCGCTGGCGCTCGAGCCCGAGCTTCTGGTCGCCGACGAGCCCGTCTCCGCGCTCGACGTGTCGGTGCAGGCGCAGGTGCTGGCGCTGATCGCCGACATGAAGAAGCGCCTCGGCCTCACCATGCTGTTCATCACCCACGACCTGCGCGTGGCCTCGGAGATCGCCGACCGCATCGCGGTGATGCGCCAGGGGGAGATCGTGGAGACGGGCACGCCGGCCGCGATCTTCACCCGGCCCGCCCATCCCTACACGCGGGACCTCATCGCCGCGATCCCGGGCCGCGGCTGGGAGGCGGCGCGCGGCTGAGCCGCGTGAACTTGCCGGGACTGGCGCGTGAAGTCGGGGCAGGCGCGCGTTACAGGTCGACGAGGCCGCTCCGCGCACCCGGCGCTTCTGCCGTGGCTCGGGCCGGGTTGAACGGCGGCGCGGCATGGCGGAGATTGCCGCGCGCAAGAGGAGGACCAGCCAATGGACGTTTCCCGGCTCCGCGCCGCCGCCGTCGCCGAGACCGTCGCGCGCGTGCGCGAGATCGAGCGCCGCCATGGCGCGACGCGCGAGACCATCGAGCGGATCAAGTCCGAGCTGGTCGCGCTGGGCCGCCGCGCGGGCCTCTTCCCGCTCGAGCACTTCCCCGTGCCCGCGGGCAGGACCGGCGAGATCTATCGCCTCTCCGAGGACGCGGACCGTCGCTTCGCGCTCTATGCCTCGGCCGGCATGCCGGGCAAGGCGCAGCCGCCGCACAACCACACGACCTGGGCCGTGATCGCGGGCGTGCATGGCGACGAGCACAACGTCTTCTTCGACCGCGTCGACGACCGCGCGACGCCGGGCCAGGGCAGGCTGCGCCGCACCGGCGAGCACACCGTGCGCCAGGGCAGCGCGGTCGGCTTCCTGCCCGACGACTTCCACACGATCGAGGTCGTGGGCGACCAGCCCAGCCTGCACCTGCACATGTACGGCCTCAGCCTCGAGGACCTGCCGGGGCGCATCGCCTTCCAGCACGGCGATGGCGGCGCCTACGCGGTCTTCCCGGCGAGCCCGACGATCGGCGCGCCGGTCGTCGCGCCGGCCGCGCTCAAGCGCATGCTGCGCGCGGGCGCCGAGCTCGCGCTGTTCGACGTGCGCGAGGAGGGCGAGTTCGCCGAGGGCCATCTCTTCTGGGCCAATTCCCTGCCGCTCTCGAGGCTGGAGATGCGCATCTCTGCGCTGGCGCCGCGGCGCTCCGCGCCCGTGGTCGTCATGGATGGCGGCGACGGCGCCGTGGCGCGCCGCGCCGCGCGCCGCCTCGCCCATGCCGGCTATCGCGACATCTCGATCCTCGCGGGCGGGCTCGCGGCCTGGCGCGCGGAGGGATACGAGGTCTTCACCGGCATCAACGTGCCGAGCAAGGCCTTCGGCGAGTTCGTCGAGCACCATGACGGCACGCCGCGCATGGAGGCGGCCGAGATCGCCGCCCTCGCCGCGTCGGGCGGGCGGATGGTGATCCTCGATTCGCGCCCGATGGACGAGTACCGGAAGATGAACATCCCCGGCGGCGTCGACTGCCCGGGCGCCGAGCTCGTCCACCGCATCTTCGAGGTGGCGCCGGACCCCGGGACCTTCGTCGTCGTCAACTGCGCCGGCCGCACGCGCTCGATCATCGGCGCGCAGTCGCTGATCAACGCCGGCGTCCCGAACCGCGTCGTGGCGCTCAAGAACGGCACGATGGGCTGGCACCTCGCCGGGCTGCAGCTCGAGCGTGGCGCCACGCGCCACGCGCCGGAACCCGGCCCCGCCGCCAAGGCGCGCGCGCGCGCCGCGGCCGACGCGGTCGCGCGCCGCTTCGCCCTGACCTTCGTCGACCGTGCCGCGCTCGCCGCGTTCGAGGAGGAATCGGACCGCCGCACGCTCTTCCGCTTCGACGTGCGCGACCCGCGCGAATACGAGGCCGGCCACCTGCCGGGGTTCCGCTCCGCGCCGGGCGGCCAGCTCGTGCAGGCGACCGACCGCTATGTCGGCACGCTCGGCGCGCGCATCGTGCTCGCCTGCGACACCGGCACGCGCTCGATCATGACCGCGTCCTGGCTCCACCAGCTCGGCTGGGAGGTGCATGTCCTCGACCGCGCGCTCGAGGGCCAGGACCTCGTCACCGGCCCCGAGCCCGTGCACGTGCCCGGCCTCGGCGCGATCGCCTGCGACTTCGTCGACCCGGCCGCGCTCAAGGCGATGCTCGACGCCGGCACGGCCTGCGTCGTCGACCTCGACACCAGCCTGCGCTACCGCGACGGCCACGTGCCCGGCGCCTCCTGGGCGATACGCGGCAGGCTGGACCGCGCGCTCGCGCGGCTGCCGGCCGGCAGGACGATCGTGCTGACCTCGTCCGACGGCGTGCTCGCGCGCCTTGCCCTGCCCGAGCTCGCGGGGCGCGACGCGCGCGTCCTGCTCGGCGGCACGCGGGGCTGGAAGGCGGCGGGCCTGGCGCTGGAGTCCGGCGCCACCGCGCCGGCCGACGAGGCGATCGACGTCTGGTACCGGCCCTACGACAAGGAGGCCGGCGTCGAGCAGGCGATGAAGGGCTACCTGGACTGGGAGGTCGACCTCGTCGCCCAGGTCGAGCGCGACGGCGACACGCGCTTCCGCCTGTCGCCGCGCTGACCCGGCTCAGGCGTCGTAGGGCTTCAGGAAGGCCGAGGCGCGCTCGACCGCGGCGAGGCCGAAGGGCGTCGGCGACTGGAACGGCGCGCGGCCATGGACCTCGGCGATGCCGAGCCGCCGCGCGACGATCCGCTTGCCGTAGCACAGGAAGTTCTCGATCGTGGTCATGAGCAGCGTGATGAGCGGCAGGATCTCGCGGTAGAGGCGCTCGGCCTCCGCCTCGGCCTCCTTCGTTCCCTGGCGCATCAGCTCGTAGATGCGCACCTGCACGTCGAAGCATTCCGGCGCCGGGATCATGCCCGCGCAGCCCGCGCGCAGGTTGTCGGTGAGCTCGAGGCCCGCGCGGCCGTTGAAGATGTCGAAGACGCCCTGCGTCTCCTCGACCAGCCGCTGGATGCCGATCACCGGTCCCTCGCCCTTGAGCAGCGATACGTTGGGATGGTTGCGGTTGAGCGAGACCAGCCCGGCATTCGACAGCGACACCGCGATCAGCCCGGCCGCGTTCTGCACCGCCAGCGGCAGCTCGCACTTGTCTGCCACCGCGCCGAAGAAGCGCACGTACTCGATCTCCGGCAGGCCGGGCGCGGGCGGCGGCTGGAGGATGACCCACGACGCGCCGGCCGACTTCGCGGCGCGCGCGAACTCGACCTGCCCGGCGACCGAGGGCTCGGCGATCGTGACCGCGAGCGGGATGCGCCCGCGCAGGTCTTCCGCGGCCCATTCGAGGACCTGGCGGCGCTCCGGCGTCTGCAGCTTGTAGGTCTCCGTCGCGAGGCCGAGCACGGCGAGGCCATGCGCGCCGTGCCGCACGCAGGCCTCCACCTGCGCGCGCATCGCGCCGCGGTCGAGGCGGCCCTGCGCGTCGAAGAAGGCGTAGAGGATCGGGTAGATCCCGTGGAAGCCCGTGGCCATCGCGTTCCCCCTGTCGTTGGCGCGCCGACGCTAGCGGCCGCGCGACGGCGCTTCAATCTCCGTGCGCCTCTCAGGGCGAGGGCGTGCTGCTGTACGCGCCGACGCCCTCGCCGAGGAATTCGTTGTTCGCCTCGCGCTGGCGCGCCGCCTCGTCGTCGTAGAGGAAGGGCAGGAACATGTAGCGCCGCCCCGCGGTCACCGGCAGCACGGTGTGGAGCAGCGAGCAGGAGAAGACGATCGCCGTGCCGGCGCCGACCTTGTAGCGGCGTGGCCCGAATTCGGGGAAGACCAGCTCGCCGCCCTCGTAGCCGTCGTTGAGGGCGATCGACACGGCGAAGCGCCGATGCGCCGTGCCGCGCGTCGTGTTGTCGCGATGCGGGCGGAAATGGTCGTTCGTGGAGCCGTCGTAGCAGGCGACGATGTAGCGCTCCATGCGCGTGACCAGGAACTGGTGCGCCTTGCGGATCTCCGGGACGATGCGCCGGCGCACGCGCTGGCGCGTCGCCTCCATGAGCGCCTCGTCCTCGATGAGGTAGTCGCTGCGCCGCTTGTGCGCGTAGTCCTTCACCGCGACGGTCCTGCCGTCGACCTCGCGCATGAAACCGGAATCCTCGCCGCCATGCGCCTCGTGCAGCGACACGAGGTGGCGGCAGAACCCCGGCTCGAAGACCTCCGGCAGGACGAGGACCGGCGCGTGGCCCTCGATCCCCGACTGCATCGCCGGCGGGGGCAGGGCGCGCAGGATGCGCTCCATCTCGGCGCGCCCCGCGTCGGGACCCTGGAAGGGAAGGACGCGGCGCACGCGCAGCATCGGGTCGAGCAGGACCCAGCGGCGCAGCGCCTCGATGCGCCCGGGCGTGGGATCGACGGGCACGCAGCCATAGGCGCGGCTCGCCTGCGCGTCGCGGTCCCAGACATGGCGGATGCCGGGCAGGCGCTGCACGAGGCGTCCAAGGCGCTCGTCCTCGGGGTCGAGGCTGATGCCGAAGAAGCTCGCGAAGCGGTCGTCGAAGAGGTCGGCGCAGGCCTCGGCAAGGCGCAGCGCCTCGCGTCCCGCCGCGTCGCCCGCGGTCGCGAGGAAGCACATGACGATCCAGCGCCCGGCGGCGGTATCGAAATGGTAGCGCTCGGCGCTGGTGGAGCGCTGGACGAACCAGGGCGCGGGGTCGCCCGGCTCGAGGAGGCGGTAGCGGGGCGGCTGTCGCGGCTCGGTCATGGGGCGCGGCTCTCGCATCGCACGGTCCCCGGATCAGGCCTCCCGGCGGGCGCCGGCGTCAAGCGGCGCCTGCGTCTCGTCGGTCGGCCCGGCCAGCGGGCGCAGCCGCCGCGCGATCGCGCCCTCGATGTCATCGACGACGCAGAAGGCGGCGGGGACGAAGAGCAGCGAGAGCATCGTCGACACGGCGAGGCCACCGATCACCGCGATCGCCATCGGCGCGCGGAACTCCCCGCCATCGCCGAGCGCGAGCGCGGCCGGCACCATGCCCGCGATCATCGCGATCGTGGTCATGACGATCGGCCGCGCGCGCTTGCGCCCGGCCTCGACGATCGCCTCGTCGCGCGGCATGCCGCGCGCGATCGCCTCGACGGCGAAGTCGACCAGGAGGATGGCGTTCTTGGTGACGATGCCCATGAGCATCAGGATGCCGATGACCACGGGCATGCTGATCGCGTTGCCCGTGAGCAGCAGCCCGAGGATCACCCCGCCGATCGACAGCGGCAGCGAGAACAGGATCGTCAGCGGCTGCAGGAAGCCGCGGAAGAGCAGCACCATGACGCCGTAGACCATCAGCAGCCCGGCGCCCATGGCGAAGGCGAAGCCGGCGAAGACCTCGGCCATGACCTCGGCGTCGCCGGACTGCCGCAGCTCGACGCCCGGCGGCAGGGTGCGCGCGGCCTCGCTGGCGCGCACCGAGGCGATCGCCGCGCCCAGCGCGTCGGTGCCGCGCAGGTCCGCCTCCAGCGCGATGCGCCGCGCGCGGTCGTAGCGGTCGACGCTGGTGATGCCGCGGCCGAGCTCGAAGGACGCCACGGTGGCGAGCGGCACGGTCGTGCCGTCGCGCGCGGGCAGGCGCAGCGTGTCGACGAGGCGCGTGTCGCCGCGCGCGGACTCCTCGAGCTGGACGCGGATCGGGACCAGCCGGTCGCCGGCGTCGAAGCGCGCGAGGTTGCCGCCCGCGTCGCCGATCGTGGCGATGCGCACCGTCTCCGAGATCGCGTCCGTGGACACGCCGAGCGCGGCGGCGAGCTCGCCGCGCGGGACCACGCGCAGCTCCGGCCGGTCGAGCGGGATCGTCGAGGTGGTGTTGGCGAGGAGCGGCAGCCGGCGCATCTCGGCGTAGAGCGCGCGCGCGGCGTCCTCCACCGCCTGCTGGTCCGGCCCGACGACGAGCAGCGTCAGCGCGCGCTGCCCGTTGTCCTTCACCGTCCAGAAACGGATGTCCGGGACGTCGGCGAGGATCGCGCCCACGGCCTGCTCCAGCACGGCCTGGCTGCGCGCGCGCTGGTCCTTGGGCACGAAGTTCACGACGATCGAGGCCTTGCGGACCTCCTGGCCCGAGCCGAGCACGCGCCCGCCATCGACGAAGACGCTCGCGACCTCCGGCAGCGCGCGCAGCCGCGCGAGGATGCGGTCGGACATCGCCTCGGTGTCGGCGAGGCGCGCGCCCGGCGGCAGCTCGATCGCGAAGATCGATCGCGCCTTGTCCTCCGGAGGCAGGAAGCCGGAGGGCAGCAGCCGCGTGCTCGCGATCGACGCCGCGAAGAGCGCCATGCCGACGGCCACCGCCGCGTAGCGCCGGCGCACCGACCATCCGAGGATCCGGGCATAGGCCGCGGTCATGCGGCCCTCGTGCTCGGGGCGCGCGTCGGGACGCATGAAGTAGGCGGCGAGCAGCGGCGTCAGCAGCCGCGCCACGAGCAGCGAGAACAGCACCGCCGCGGCCACGGTCAGGCCGAACTGCATGAAGTACTGGCCTGGGATGCCGCCCATGAAGCTCACCGGCGCGAAGACCGCGACGATGGTGAGGGTGATGGCGATGACCGCGAGGCCGATCTCGTCCGCGGCCTCCAGCGCGGCGCGGTAGGGCGACTTCCCCATGCGGATGTGCCGCACGATGTTCTCGACCTCGACGATCGCGTCGTCGACCAGGATGCCGGTGACCAGCGTGATCGCGAGCAGGCTGACGAGGTTGAGCGAGAAGCCGAGCGCGCTCATCGCCCAGAAGGCGGGGATCGCGGCCAGCGGCAGCGCGACCGCCGAGATGACCGTGGCGCGCAGGTCGCGCAGGAAGGCGAAGACGACGAGCACGGCGAGGATCGAGCCCTCGACGAGCGCGCGCATCGCCGAGCGGTAGTTGCCCAGCGTGTAGCGCACCGTCCCGTCGATCGCCGCGAAGCTCGTGCCGGGATTGGCGGCGCGGATCGCCGCGAGCTCCTTCTCCACCGCCTCGGTCACGGTGGCGTCGCTCGCGCCGCGCGCGCGGGAGATCGCGAAGGCCACGACCGGCCGGCCGTCGAGCCGGGCGAAGCTGCGCGGCTCGGCGATTCCGTCCTCGATCGTCGCGACGTCGGCGAGGCGAAGCGTGCGCCCGCCGCCGATGACGAGCTTGGTCTCCTCCAGCTGCGCGATGCGGCTCGCCGCCGCGAGGGTGCGCACGGCCTGTTCCTGCCCGCCGAGCTCGACGCGCCCGCCCGCGAGATCGACGCGCGTGGCGCGCAGCTGGCGGTTGACCTCCGCCGCGGTCACGCCCAGCGCCGCGAGCCGGGCGGGATCCAGCAGCACGCGGATCTCGCGCGTCGCCCCGCCGATGCGCTCGACCGATCCCACGCCGCGCAGTGCCTGCAGCCGGCGGATCACCACGTCGTCGACGAACCACGACAGCTCCTCGATCGAGCGCGCGGGCGAGTCCGCCGCGTAGACGAGGATCGGCAGGCCGGCGACGTCAAGCCGCTGGACGATCGGCTCGTCGATCGCGCGCGGCAGGTCGGAGCGTATCTTCGCGATCGCGTCCTTGACGTCGCTCACCGCGCGGTCGATGCGCGTCTCGATCCGGAACTCGATGGTGGTCAGCGACTGGCCGTCGGACACCTTGGAGATGATGTGCTTGACGCCGGCGATGCCGGACACGGCATCCTCGATCCTGCGCGTGACTTGCTTCTCGAGTTCCTCCGGCGCGGCGCCGGCCTGCGTCACCGTCACCGTGGCGATGGGGATGTCGATGTTGGGGAAGAGCGTGATCGGCAGGCCGCGGAACGCGACGACGCCAAGGACGCCCAGCACGAGGAACAGGACGATCGGCGGGATCGGGTTGCGGATCGCCCAGGCGGAGACGTCGAGCCTCATCGCGGCTGCCTGACCTCGCGCACCGCGTCGCCGTCGCGCAGGAAGGCCCCGGCGCGCAGCACGACGCTCTCGCCCTCGGCGAGGCCGCTCGCGACCTCCGCGCGCCCCCCCGCGATGGCGCCGAGGACGACCCGTCGCGTCGCGACGCGGCCCGCCGCGACGACCTGGACCGAGGCCTCGCGCTCGTCGAAGCGCACCGCGGAGAGCGGCAGCGAGATCGCCTCGCGGCGCGCGGTCTCGATCGTCCCGCGCGCGAAGCGGCCCACGCGCAAGGCAGGATCGACGGGCAGCGCGACGCGCAGCCTGCCGAGGCGCGTGGCGCGGTCGACCTCGGAGGGCAGGAGGCGGATGCGGCCCTCGACCGGCGGCAGCCCGGCCAGCTCGACGCGCACCGCCTGTCCCGGCGCGAGCCGTGGAAGCCTGATCTCGGGAACCTCGGCCTCGAGCTCGATCGCGCCGTCCGCGACGATGCGGAAGAGCGGCTCGCCGGCCATCGAGGCGATCGCGCCGATGCGCGCCGCGCGGCGGCTGACGATGCCAGCACGCGGCGCCTCGATGGTGCTGCGCGCGAGGCGCAGCTCGATGTCGCGGCGCTGCGCCTCGACCTGGCGGCGCTCGGCCTCGGCGACGAGCAGGCCCTCGCGCGCGGCGGCGAGGCGCGCCGCGGCCCCGCGCGCGGCAGCGAGGCGCTGGTCGAGCGCCTCGGCCGAGGCGACGCCGGAGCGGGCGAGGATGCGGCTGCGCTCGAGCGCGCTGGTCGCCTCATGGTCCGCGGCCTCCGCCTGCGCGATCTGGCTGCGCGCCTGGGCGATCGCGGCGGCGGCGCGGGCGAGCGCGGCGTCGTTCTGGGCGAGCTGGATGTCGAGGCCGCTGCGGTCGAGCCGCGCGAGCGGTTGCCCGGCGGCGACGACGTCGCCCTCCTCGACGAGGAGCTCCAGGATGCGCAGGCCTTCCACCTGTGGCCCGACGAGGATCTCCTCGCGCGCCACCAGGCTGCCATCCACGAGCACGGTCTCCACCACCGTGCCGCGGGTCGCGGCGATCGTGGTCACCGCCATGGGCGGCGCCTCGGTCGCGGCGGCGTAGGGAACGCCCGGGAGGATCGGCGTCGCCCCGGCGAGGGCCAGGACGAGCGCCAGGCGAAGCGCGCGGGTCATGGGCGCTTCGCGGCGCGCCTGCGCGGTGCCTTCGCCTGCGCGGGGCCGAGCACGTGGCGCAGCATCTCCATGAGCGAGGCCAGCAGCGCCTCGGGATCCGCGGCGGGGTCGATGGCGCGTCGCAGGAACAGCCCGTCGCCCAGCACCATCAGCACCGGCACGAGGCGCGCGGGCGGCATGGCCGGGGCGATGCGCCCGGCGGCGACCTGTCGCTCGAGCGCGCGCAGGAGCGATTCGCGCACCGTGCGGTCGACGCTGCGGAAGCTGCGCGCGACGGCCTCGTTGCGCGTGGACTCGGCGGCGAGCTCGACCATCAGCCGGCGCTTGTGCGCGGGTCGTTCGACGACGTGGAAGCGCGCACAGGCCTCGAGCGCCTCGCCGAAGTCCGGGGCGTCGGCGATCGCCTCGAAGTCGGCGGCGAAGCGCGCGCGGTCGCGCGCCGCGATGCCGGCGATCAGGTCTTCCTTCGAGGCGAACCACACATAGGCCGCGCCGGCGCTGACCCGCGCCTCGCGGGCGATCTCGGCCATGGTCGCCGCGTGGAAGCCGGAGCGGGCGAAGCAGACCTCCGCTGCGTCGAGCAACCGCTCGCGCCGCGCCGCCTGCTGCGCCTCGGAGAGCCTGGGCATGGGAGCCTATCGATAATGAATGTTCGTTATCGATATGACGCGCGGCGGGCGGGAGTCAATGGGCCGGCGCTGAGGCGGCTACCGGAACGGATGCCCTCCCCGTCGCCGCGCTGTCGCGCGGCGCCACCCCTCCCATCCGCGCGCCGCGCGGACGGGAGGGGAGCCGGGGAGCTGGCCTGGAAAGGCAAGCGCGGGGCAGAGCCGGTGAATGACAGGCTCCTCCCCCGGCCGCGCATCGCGCGGCTGGGGGAGGTGGCGCGCGCCGCCAGGCGCGCGACGGAGGGGGCAAGCGACCTTGTCGTCACGATCCGTCGATGCGCGCCTTGGGGCAGCCGGATCGGGTGCCCTCCCCGTCGCCGCGCATTCGCGCGGCGCCACCCCTCCCATCCGCGCGTTGCGCGGACGGGAGGGGAACTGGCGTCGTCCGACGCCCGCGCGTGGGTGCGGCTCAGCCCGGCGACCAGGTCGTGTCGGGGTCGAGCGGGTAGATGGGGCGCGGGATCCGGCGCCAGGGCACGCGCGCGAGCACCGGCGTCGTCAGGCCGGGCACGTCGACCTCGAGGATGCGGTCGTCGGGGAAGTCCTCGTCGAAGGCGGCGCGGAAATGCCCGCGCGACTTGACGACGAGCGAGCGCAGGGCGCCCAGCCTCACGCCCAGCATCTCGAAATAGCCGGGATCCGAGGCCTGCTGGCGGATCGTGCCGACCACGACGCGGGTGCCGCCGACCTCGACGAGCGCCGCGGGCCCAAGGCGCAGCATGCGGCCAGCGCCGATCCCCCGCCGCCCGACGACGCTGCCGTCGCAGAGCGCGACGACGCGGCCGGGCGCGGAGAAGGGGCGCGAGAATTCCTGCGTCTCGTCGCGGTTGAAGCGTGCGACGAACTCCGCGCCGACGCCGAGCCGATGCGCCTCCGCCGCGAGCGGCGGATCGTAGAAGGGCCCGAGCGCGCAGCCGCGCACGCCGGCGCGATGGAAGGCCTCGAGGATCCAGGTCGTGTTGCCGCGCCCGCCGCCGCCCGGGTTGTCGGCGACGTCGGCGAAGAGCAGGGCGGGCGCCGCCGGGTCGTCGCCCGCTTCGCGCGCGCGGGAAGCCGCGTCCTCGAGCGAGATGAGCCGCGGGACGAAGCGCGCGCGCTGCGCCCAGGCATGCACGGCCACCTCGCGCGCGACGACGCGTGCCTTCGCCGGGTCGTCCGCCGCGACGATCACCGACATGCCGTTCTTGGGCGTGTCGCCGCTGGTGAAGCCGGAGCAGACCGAGACGTCGACGACGCCGTCGCGCACGCGCGCCTGGCCGAAGGCGATGATGTCGCCATAGGGCGAGCCGGGCGTCGTGCCCTGCGTCACCGAGGGCGGGGCGAGCGGCAGCTTCACCAGCGCCGAATGGACCCTGAGCCCGCCGAGCATCGCACGCAGGTGGCGCGCGCAATCCTCGCCGCGCGCGCGCATGTCGACATGCGGGTTGGTCCGGTAGGCGACGAGCACGTCCGCGTTGCGCACCATCTCCTCGCCGAGATTGGCGTGGAGGTCGAGCGTGGCGAGGACCGGCACGCCCGGCCCCACGAGCGCGCGCACCCGCGCCAGGATCGTGCCGTCCGGATCGACGTCGCCCGTGGCGTCGGCCGCTCCGTGCAGCGTGAGGAAGACGCCGTCGAGCGGCATGGCGGCGCGCAGCCGCGCGAGCAGGTCCTCGACGAACCAGTCGAGGAACACCTGCTCGCAGGAGCCGCTCGCCCCGACGGCGGCGAGGATCGTCGGGAGCCTGGTCCACGCGCCGCTCGCGTCCATGGCGCGCACGAAGCCGGTGATCGTGCCAGGGCTGCGCGGCGCCGGGGCGTCGAGGTCGGCGGCGAGCGCGTCGCCCGCCAGAAGCACGTTGGCCTCGAACTCGGCGCGCGTCGCGACCGGGGCGTGGGAATTGGATTCGAGCATGAAGCCGCCGATGGCGATGCGCGGCGCGGATCGTGTGCTGGTCATGCGGCTTTCCTTCGCGGCAGGCATCACGGACATGGACGCAGCCTAGCATGCCCGGCCTGTTCGCGTGCCTGCGCAGGGTCTAGGATCGCGGGGCAATCCCGCAGAACGGAGACGAAGCGATGAAGTTCAGAACGGCCCTGATGGCCTGCGCCCTCGGCGCGGCCCTGCTCGTCCAGCCTGCCGCCGCCCAGAAATCCGCCGACACGCTGCGCGTGGTGTTCCGCGACACGGTCACCAACGTCGACCCGTACTTCAACCAACTGCGCACCGGCGTGGTCATCTCGCACCAGGCCTGGGACGGGCTCGTCTACCGCGACCCCGACACGTTCCAGCCGAAGCCGCTGCTGGCGACGTCGTGGAAGCTCGTCGACGACAGGACCATCGAGTTCGAGCTGCGCAGGGGCGTCAAGTTCCACAACGGCGACCCGTTCAGCGCCGACGACGTGGTCTACACGCTCAACACCGTGAGCGCGCCCGATTCGAAGGTGTCGGTGCCCAGCAACGTCAACTGGATCGAGCGCGCCGAGAAGATCGACGACTTCAAGGTGCGCGTGCACCTGAAGCGGCCGCAGCCCGCGGCCTTCGAGTACTTCTCCTTCGTCGTGCCGATCTGGCCGAAGGCCTATCGCGAGCGCGTCGGCGCCGAGGGGTATTCCAAGGCCCCGGTCGGCGCGGGCCCGTATCGCTTCACCAAGGTCGAGGCGAGCGTCCTCGAGCTCGAGCGCTTCGCCGACTACTACGCCGACAGCCCGCGTGGCAGGCCGGCGATCGGCAGGATGCAGATCCGCTTCGTGCCCGACGCGGCGACCGAGATGACCGAGCTGCTCGCCGGTCGCACGGACTTCATCTGGAACTTCAACCCCGACCAGTTCGAGGCCGTGGGGCGCATGCCGGCCCTCCAGGCACTGCGCCAGGAATCGATGCGCGTGGGCTATCTCGGCATCGACGCCGCGGGCCGCACCGGCGACAGCAGCCCGTTCAGGAACCTCAAGGTCCGCCAGGCGGTGTTCCACGCCATCGACCGCGAGCAGATCGCGAAGCAGCTCGTCCAGGGCGGCTCGCGCGTGCCGCCCGCGCCGTGCTTCCCGACGCAGTTCGGCTGCGACGGCGACGCCGCGGTGAAGTACGGCTTCGACCCGGCGAAGGCGAAGGCGCTGCTCGCCGAGGCCGGCTATCCCAACGGCTTCGACACGGAGATCGTCAGCTACGTGCTGCCGCAATGGGGCGCCGCGGTGCAGGGCTTCCTCGGCGCGGTCGGCATCCGCGCCAAGCTGAGCCAGCTGCAGGTGCAGGCGGTCGTGCAGCGCAACCAGCGCGGCGAGAGCCCGTCCAACCTCGGCAGCTGGGGCTCGTTCTCGATCAACGACGTCTCGGCGATCCTGCCGGTCTATTTCGGCGGCGGCGCCGACGACTACTCGCGCGATCCCGAGCTCGTCAGGCTGCTCGAGCAGGCGGGCAGCACGATGGACGCGGCGGCGCGCAAGACGGCCTACAGCGCCGTCATCAAGCGCGCCACCGAGCAGGCCTACTGGGTGCCGCTGCACACCTACGTGACGACCTACGGCCTGTCGCGCAACCTCGAGCTCAAGACCTATCCCGACGAGCTGCCGCGCTTCTGGCTCAGCAAGTGGAAGTGAGCTGAGGCAGGTCGTTCCCGGCGCCGCGGATCCCGTCCGGGACGGGGTCCGCGGCGTCTTCCTTTCCGGCGGGTGGCCATGAGGCGGCGCGAGCAGTTCGACGCGGTGATCATCGGCGCCGGCGCGGCCGGGATGATGTGCGCCATGGCCGCGGGCCAGCGCGGCCGGCGCGTGCTGCTGCTCGACCATGCCCCCGAGCCGGGACGGAAGATCCTGATCTCCGGCGGCGGGCGCTGCAACTTCACCAACCTCGACGCCAGGCCCGAGCGCTTCTTCTCGGCCAACCCGCATTTCTGCCGCTCCGCGCTGGCGCGCTACACGCAGGCCGACTTCGTCGCGCTGGTCGATCGCCATGGCATCGCCTGGCACGAGAAGACGCTGGGCCAGCTCTTCTGCGACGGATCGGCGCGGCAGGTCGTCGAGATGCTGGCGCGCGAATGCGCCGACGCGGGCGTCGAGCTGCGCCTGGGCCAGCGCGTCGCCGGGGTCGCGCGCGACGCCGGCTTCGTCCTGTCCCTCGAGGGCGGCGAGGTGTCCGCGCCATCGCTCGTGCTGGCGACGGGCGGCCTGTCGATCCCGAAGATGGGCGCCACGGGGTTCGCGCACGACGTCGCGCGGAGCCTCGGCCTCGCCGTCACGCCGCTGCGCCCGGCGCTGGTGCCGCTCGTCTTCTCCGATGCCGACCTCGGCTTCATGCGCGCGCTGAGCGGCCTCTCCGCCGAGGTGGAGGCGTCGTGCAACGGCGTCGTCTTCCGCGAGAACCTGCTCTTCACCCATCGCGGCCTGTCCGGCCCCGCGATCCTCCAGGTCTCGTCCTGCTGGCGCGAGGGCGACGCGCTCGCGATCGACCTGCTGCCCGGCCTCGACGCGGCCGCGGCGCTGCGCGCGCGCAAGCGCGAGCGCCCGCGCGCGGCGCTCAAGACGATCCTCGGCGAGCTGCTGCCGCAACGCCTCGCCCAGGCGCTGGCGCCGGAGGCGCTGCGCGACCGGCCCGTCGCGGAACTCGCCGACCGCGACCTCGACATGCTGGGCGAGGCGCTCGACGCGTGGCGCGTCGTGCCGACCGGCTCCGAGGGCTACGCCAAGGCCGAGGTGACGCTGGGCGGCATCGACACGCGCGGCCTGTCCTCGAAGACGATGGAGGCGCGCGAGGTCCCGGGCCTCTACGCGATCGGCGAGGCCGTGGACGTCACCGGCTGGCTGGGCGGCTACAATTTCCAGTGGGCCTGGTCGAGCGGCTGGTGCGCCGGCCAGGCCCTGTGAGCCGGGCTCAGCGGCGCGCGTAGGTCTCCGCGCGCGGGACGATGCGCGTGTCGGGCTCGAGCGGGTAGACGGGCCGCGCGCAGATCCCGTGGCCGAGGCTGGGCAGGTTGGCCGAGGTGGCGCCCGGCGCGTCGACGTTGAAGTTGCGCGCGGCCCAGTCGACGAACATGTGCTTCTCGCAATGCGGGGACTTCACGACCACGAGGTCGAAGCGCCTGGGATCGCGCCCGGCGGCGTAGAAGACCGAGCGGTCGAAGAGGTTCGCGGGCTTGCTCATCGCGACGATCGTGTAGTTGGCGTGCAGCAGCACCGCCATGTCGCCGGCGTCGTTGAGCATGCCGCTGGTCTCGTGCGCGGCCTGGCCGCGCGACAGCAGGTCGACCTCGACGTCGAGCTCGAGCGGCACGAAGCGCGTGTCGAAGGCGCCGCCCAGGCGTGCGCGGAACCTGCCGCCCAGCCCGGCGCGCTTCGCGGCCTCGACCGCGGCGGGATCGACGATCGGCGCGAGCACGCGGCCGGCATAGCCGGCATCCAGCAGCCCGCGCAGGATCGCGTTGGAATCCCCGCTGGCGCCCGAGCTCGTGGCATCGGCCGCGTCGGTGAAGATCGCCGTGCCCTCGAGCGTCATCGCGCGCGCGATCGCGTCGTCGAGCGCGACCAGCCTTCCCTGCATCAGCGCGCGGTCCGGCCAGAAGCTTTCCGCCAGGCGGATCGCCTCGCGCTGCGCGGTCGCGGCGTCGCCCTCGGCCACGACGATCGCCTGGCTGCAGAGCTCGGGCACGTCGGTGAAGGGATTGCCGATCATGAAGCCGGCGGCGAGCGCGGTGCCGTCGCGCTCCAGCTTCTGCGCCTGGCGGATGACCTGGCCATAGACCCCGGTCTCCGTGATCAGCTCGTCGCCGCGCACCAGCGCCGGGACCACCACGCGCGCGATCGTCGTGCGCGCCCCGCCGAGGATGCGCAGCAGCAGCCGCGCGGCGCGCGCGCCGGTGTCCGCGAAGTCGACATGCGGGTAGGTGTGGTAGATCGTGACGCCGTCGACCTGGCGCAGCATGCGCTGCGTGAGGATGCCGTGCAGGTCGAGCGAGATCACGACCGGGACCTCCTGCCCGAGGATCGCGCGCACCTGCTCGAGCAGGTAGCCCTCGGGGTCGAGCTCGCCCACCGCGCCCATGGCGCCGTGCATCGAGAAATAGACCGCGTCGATGCCGGCCGCGCGCGCGCGGACATGGTCGAGGAGCTCGGTCGAGAGCCTGGCGAAGCCGTCCCGCGACAGGATCCCGGCGCTGAAGGGCCGCGCGCTGTAGGCCGGCACGAGCTCGATGCCCGGCGTCGCCTCGAGCACCTCGAGCGCGCCGCCGATCGATGTGTTCCTGCCGCGCTGGAGGTCGAAGACCTCCTGGCCGCGCTGGACCACGAACTGCTCGTAGCTGCTCTCGACCGGGTTGAAGGAGGAGATCTCCTGCATGCATTCGACGACGAGGATGCGCGCCATGGCCGTTGTCCCGTTTGGAGGTTCAGAGGAGGTGGCAGTCGGACTGCCCGCCCGCGACGCGCGCGGTGGCGGGGATATCGACCCGGCAGCGCGCGGTCGCGACGGGGCAGCGCGGATGGAAGCTGCACCCCGGCGGGACGTTCGAGGGGTCGGGCATCGCGTCGCCCAGGCCGGTGTCGGGGATGCCGAGCCCGGGCTCGGGGGTCAGCACCGAGGCGAGCAGCGCCTTCGTGTAGGGATGCGCGGGCGCGCCGAACAGCGCCGAGGTCTCGCGCCGCTCGACGATGCGCCCGAGATACATCACCGCCACCTCGGTCGCGACGTGCTCGACCACCGCGAGGTTGTGGCTGATGAACAGGTAGGTGAGGCCCAGCGCGTCGCGCAGCTCGGCGAGGAGGTTGAGGATCTGCGCCTGCACCGACACGTCGAGGGCGCTGGTCGGCTCGTCGCACACGACGATGCGCGGCCGGAGCACCAGCGCGCGCGCGATGGCGACGCGCTGGCGCTGCCCGCCGGAGAGCTCGGCCGGGTAGCGCTCGCCCATCGAGGGATCGAGGCCGACGCGCGCCAGCATCTCGTCGACGCGCCGCCGCGCCTCGGCGGCGGGCACGTCGCCCTGCGCGTCGAGCGGCATGGAGACGACGTCGCGCACGCGCCGGCGCGGGTTGAGCGACGAGAAGGGATCCTGGAAGACGGGCTGGATCAGCCGCGCGCGGGCGCGGCGGTCCATGTCCGCGACGCGCTGGCCGTCGACCAGCACCTCGCCCGCGCTCGGCGGCAGCAGGCCGAGGATGACGCGCGCGAGCGTCGACTTGCCGCAGCCCGACTCGCCGACGATGCCCAGCACCTCGCCCGCGCCGACGGAGAAGCTGACGCCGTCGATCGCCGCGACGTGGCGCGGCGCCGCGAACAGGCCCTGGCGCACGCGGAAGCTGCGCCGGACGCCGCGTACGTCGATGATCGGCGCGGCGCTCATGGCGCGGCGCCGGCGCCGGCGCGCCACCCCGGCGGCAGTCGGCAGAGATAGTCGTGGCCCTCGCCGGCCGAGGCGCGCGCGATCGTCCCGCCGCAGGCCGCGGTCGCCTCGCCGCAGCGGTCGCGGAAGCCGCAGCCGCTGAAACCGGGCCCCAGCCGCGGCACGACGCCCGCGATCGAGCCCAGCGCGGCACCGCGCGCGACCTTGCCCGGCACCGGCACGCAGGCAAGCAGGCCGCGCGTGTAGGGATGGGTCGGGCGCGCGAAGAGGTCGGCCGCGGCCGCGGTCTCCACCACCTCGCCGGCATACATCACGGCCACGCGATGGGCGACGCGCGCGACGACGCCGAGGTCGTGCGTGATCAGCAGCATCGCGAGGCCGAGGTCCTTCTGCAGGTCGAGGAGCAGGCGCAGGATCTGCGCCTGGACCGTCACGTCGAGCGCCGTGGTCGGCTCGTCCGCGATCAGCAGCTCGGGATCGCACATCAGCGCCATGGCGATCATCACGCGCTGGCGCAGCCCGCCGGAGAGCTGGTGCGGGTACTGCCCCAGCCGCATCGCCGGCGAGGTGATGCGCACGCGGCCGAGCAGGTCCTCCGCGCGCGCCATCGCCGCCGCGCGCGTCCCGCCGCGATGGCGCAGCATCACCTCCGCCATCTGCGAGCCGACCGTGTAGGCCGGGTTCAGGCTCGTCATCGGCTCCTGGAAGATCATCGCCATGCGGTTGCCGCGCAGGCGCGACATGCCGCGCTCGTCGAGGCCGCGCAGGTCCTGGCCGTCGAAGGACAGGCGCGCGGCCCCGCGGCTGGCGTTGCGCGCCAGCAGCCCCATCACCGCGAGCGCGGTCACCGACTTGCCGCAGCCCGACTCGCCGACGAGGCAGAGCGTCTCGCCGCGGTCGAGGGCGAGCGAGGCGCCGCGCACCGCGCTCGCCGCGCCGAACGAGACCTCGAGGGCCTCGACCTCGAGCAGGCGGCTCACGCGACGCGCCCCGTGCGCAGGAGGTTGCGCAGCCCGTCGCCGAGCAGGTTGATGCCGAAGACCAGCACGAACAGGGCGACGCCCGGGATCATGATCACCCAGGGGCTGAAGAACATGTAGTCCTTGCCCTCGGCGATCATCAGGCCCCAGGAGGGCAGGGGCGGCGGCACGCCGAGGCCGAGGAAGGAGAGCGCCGCCTCGAGCAGGATCGCGAGCGCGACCTCGAGCGTGGCGACGACCGCCAGCGGGCTCAGGATGTTCGGCAGGATCTCGCGCAGCACGATGCGGCTGCGCGAGCAGCCTGCGGCCCAGGCCGCGGCGACGAAGTCGAGGTTGCGCACCTGCATCGTCGAGACCCGCGCGACGACCGCGAAGCGGTCCCAGAGCAGGAGGCCCAGCGTCATGACCACGACCGTGAGCGAGCTGCCGACCACCGAGACGACGGCGAGCGCGACGAGGATCAGCGGGATCGACAGCCGCGCGGTGATCGCGAAGAGCACGGCGTCGTCGATGCGCCCGCCGAAGAAGCCGCCCGCGACGCCCAGCGCGATGCCGATCAGCCCCGACGCCACGGTGGTGGCGATGCCGATCAGCATCGAGATCCGCGCCCCGTAGAGCAACCGCGAGAGGTAGTCGCGGCCGAGCTGGTCGGTGCCGAGCAGGTGGCCCTCGCGCGCGCCCTCCATCCAGAAGGGCGGCAGCAGGCGGCGCGAGAGGTCCTGGGCGAAGGGGTCGTGCGGCACCAGCAGCGGCGCGAAGACCGCGACCAGCACCGCCGCGCCGACGATCGCCGCGCCGCTGGCGAGGCCGATGTCGCGCAGCGCCTTCACGACGCGCGCAGCCGCGGGTCGAGCACGGCGTTGAGCAGGTCGGCGCCGAGCGTGAGGAGGGTGTAGATGCAGGCGAGCAGCAGCACGACCGCCTGCACGGTCGGGAAGTCGTTCTTCGAGATCGACTCCCAGGCGAGGAAGCCGACGCCGTGCAGCGCGAAGACGGTCTCGATGACGATCGAGCCGCCGAGCATGAAGCCGAGCTGCACCGCCGCGATCGACACCACCGGCATCGCGGCGTTGCGCGCGGCGTGCTTGAGCACGATCGAGCGGCGCGACAGGCCCTTGGCGCGCGCGGTGCGGATGTAGTCGGAGGCGAGCGCGTCGATCATGCCGCTGCGCGTGAGCCGCAGCAGCGCCGGGATCGCCGAGAAGGCGAGCACGATGCCCGGCATGACGAAATGCTCCCACGAGCCGGTGCCGGAGATCGGCAGCCAGCCGAGATGAAGCCCGAGCGTGATCATCAGCACGAGGCCGAGCCAGAAGGACGGCATCGCCTGGCCCAGCAGCGCCACGATCGAGATCGCCCTGTCGGTCCAGCTGCCCTCGCGCAGCGCCGACACGATCCCCAGCGGCAGGGCGACGGCGAGCGCGATCGACAGCCCGACGAGGCCGAGCGCGAAGGTGATCGGCAGGCGGTCGAAGATCAGCTTCGAGACCTTCTCCTTGAAGAAGTAGGACTGCCCGAAGTCGCCGGTCGCTGCGCGCCCGACCCATTCGAGGAACTGCAGCGGCAGGGGGCGGTCGAGCCCGTAGGCGACGCGCACCTGCTCGATGTCGGCCGCGGTCGCGTTGGGCCCCGCGATCGAGATCGCGAGGTCGCCGCCCAGCCGCGTGAGCGCGAAGGCGAAGGTCAGGACGGTGGCGCAGACGAGCAGCGCCACCAGCAGGCGCCGCGCGAGGAACTCCAGCATCGCGCTACGATAGGCGCGCCCGCGCATCCCCTCCAGAGCGGAAATGCGGGGCGCTGGCGGCCCGGAACGCCCTTCGCGATCGGGTCGGGGCTGGCGCGCGCGCTGGAGCGGGTGAAGGGAATCGAACCCTCGTCGTGAGCTTGGGAAGCTCCTGCTCTACCATTGAGCTACACCCGCGGCGCGTCGCGCGATTGTATAGGCAAGCCCCGGGGACCCGGCAAGGGACGCGATCCGTGGCCAGCCGGGTACCTCCCGGCACCATGTCCGTCGCACGCCCGCCCGCCGCCGCCCCCGGCGCGACTGAAGCCTTTCCGCCCCGGGCGTCTCACCATTCCGTCACCGAAGCGGTCCAGAAAGCGGGTCGTGGAGAGGGAGTGGATCGGATGCAGGCGATTTCCTCCAGCAGGGTGCTCGGGCCGGATGGGCGGATCGCGCCGGCCACCCTGTCCTGGGATGGCGCGTCCATCGTCCATGTCGGGGAACGCGCGGTCGCGCTCGGCGCGCTCGACGCCCGCGACATGCTCGTGCTTCCAGGCATGGTGGACCTGCACGGCGATGCCTTCGAGCGCCAGGTGATGCCACGGCCCGGCGTCGCCTTCGACATGGAGGTCGCACTCGCGGAGACAGATCGCCAGTTGATCGCGAACGGGATAACCACGGCCTTCCATGCCGTGACGTTCTCGTTCGAGCCCGGCCTGCGAGGCGCGAACGCGGTCCGGGCATTCATGGCGGGCATGTCCAGGCTCCGGCGCATGCTCGCCTGCGACACGCGCATCCACCTCCGCCACGAGGCCTACAACATCGACGCCATCGACGAGATCGTCGGCTGGATCGCCGCCGGCGACGTGGACCTGCTGGCGTTCAACGACCACACACCGCCCCTCGTCGAGAAGGCGCGCGCCGGCAAGTCGCTTCAGCGCTATGTCGAGCGCACCGGCCTCGACCCCGCCGAATTCGCCGCGCTGATACTCTCCGTCGGCGATCGCGCGGGAGATGTCCCGGTCGCCAATGCCCGGCTCGCGGAGGCTGCCCGGCGTGCCGGCATCCCCATGGCTTCACACGACGACGAGACCCCGGAGATGCGCGCTGCGTTCCGTGCGCTCGGCGTTACGATCTGCGAGTTCCCGAAGACCCGAGCGACCGCCGCCGCCGCACGCGCATGCAAGGAGGCATCGGTGCTGGGCGCTCCCAATGTCGTTCGCGGCGGCAGCCAGTCCGGCGCGATCGATGCGGTGCCCGCCATCGAGGCCGGGCTCTGCGACGTGCTCGCCTCCGACTACTACTATCCCGCGATGCTTCTCGCTCCGTTCCGCCTCTCGGCTGGGGCCGGCCTTGACTTCGCCCGGTGCTGGGACCTCGTGTCCGCGAGCCCAGCGGCGGCGGCGGGACTGCGCGATCGCGGCTCTCTCGTCGCTGGCAGGCGCGCCGACATCCTCGTCGTCGACGACCGCGACCTCCGGGCGCCTCGCCTCGCCGCGGTGATCGCTGGCGGTCGACCCGCCATGGTCGACCTTTCGCTCGTGCGCGCCCGGGCGTGACGCCGGGCCATGCTCACATCGCGCGGCGCCGCAACCAGGCGCTGCACTGCTCGACGGCCACGACAAGCGCGAGTATCGCAAGGATGATGGTGATCGCCTCGTCGTAGCGGAACATGTCCATCGACACCTGCAACTCGATGCCTATTCCCCCCGCCCCGACGAGCCCGAGGACGACCGACGAGCGCGTCGCCTTCTCGAGGGAGAACAGCGACGCGTTGATGAGCCCCGGGGTCGCCGCGGGAAGGATCGCGCCCAGGATGATCGCCGGCCGTCCGGCGCCGAGAGCCCGTAGCGCCTCCTGCGGCCTGCGATCGGCCTCTTCCATCGCCTCCGCGAAGAACCGTCCGCAGAAGCCGATCTTGTCGACCGCGATGGCAAGCACGCCGGCGAACGGGCCGAGGCCGACGATCGCGACGAATAGCAGCGCCCAGACGAGGTCCGGGACCGTGCGGCAGATGGCGACGACCACCCGTGTCGCGTGGTGGAGCACGGGGTGCGGGCTCAGATGGCGGGTCGCGAGTATCGCGAGCGGCAGGCTCAGCGCGCAGCCGATCGCCGTTCCCGCCACCGCCATCTGGAAGGTCTGGAGCAGGGATCCGGCGACGGGGCCCAGGCGGTCGAGGCTGGGGGGGAACATCTCGCCGAGGATGCGCAGCGCGCTCGGGCCGCCGCGCAGCAGTTCGCCGATCGAGACGTCGGTCGCGCGGAACGCCGTGACGAGGAAGGCGGCCGCCGCGACGCCGATGGCGAAGGCCAGCGCGCCGGGCCGCTCGAAGCGCGCCGGCGCGTCCGGGCCGGGCATCTCAGGAATAGAGGGCATGGACCGTCCCTGCATCGATCGAGGCGGTCGGCGCGTCGAGCTCCACGCGGCCTGCGCGCAGGCCGACGACGCGATCGGCGTAGCCGAGGGCGTGGGAGACATGGTGCGAGGTAAAGACGACTGTCATCCCCTCCGCGCGCGCGAGGGCGCGGAAGACGCCCATGACCTCCTCGCCGGCCGCCGGGTCGAGGCTTGCGGCGGGCTCGTCCGCGAGCAGCAGCTCGGGCTGCTGCATCAGCGCGCGCGCGATCGCCACCCGCTGCGACTGCCCACCCGACAGGCGGTCCGCTCGCTGCGTCGCCACATGCGGCAGGCCGACGCGGGAAAGGCATGCCATGGCCTCGGCGCGCAGGGCGGCTGGGGCGACCCCGTGGGCGAAGGCGCGCCACCAGGGCACCCGGCCCAGCGCGCCATGGACGACGTTGGTGAGCGTGCTCGCGCGCCCCACGAGGTCATGGTGCTGGAAGACGAAGCCGGTGCGCCGCCGCAGGTCGCGCAACGCGGCCGCCGAGGCGCCGACCGCGTCGACGCCATGGATGCGGATGCTGCCGGCATCCGGCTCGACAAGCCGCACGAGCAGGCGGAGCAGGGTCGACTTCCCTGCCCCGTTCGCCCCGACGAGGGCCACGCATTCGCCGCGCGAGGCCGAGAAGGCGACGTCGTCGACTACGCGCCGCCCGCCGAGTTCCTTGACCAGCCCGGACGCCTCTATGACCGCCGCAGCCTGTTCCACGTCAGTTGCCGACGAACTCGGCGAATTGTGGCTGTCCGATCGTGGCGTACATGCGGCGGACGTAATTGAAGTCCTCGTCGCGGATCGTGGTGATCCAGTGCATTCCCTTGAACTTCTGGTTCTCGTCGCCGCCGGACAGGATCGCCGTGATGAGCTTCGTGCCATGGTCGCGGAAGGCGGCGCGGAGCGCATCGACATGGCGCTTCTCGACATGCGGGCCGGCGAGGATGAGGTCCATCGGCAGGTCGCGGCCGCGCGCGATCACGCGGAACGCGATGTCGGGATTTCGCTCGCGCAACCGTAGGAAGTCGTTGTTGTTCATGCCGCCGGCCGCGACATCGCCGCGCTTCACGGCCTCGAGGAGGACGCTGGTCGCGAGGTGGACGACCTGCATGTCTGCGCGTGGGTTCAGTCCCTGGTCGGCAAGCACCTGCACCGGCCCGAGATGGCGCGAGGTGGAGCCGATCGCGCCGAGGCCGAGCTTCTGGCCCTTCAGGTCGGCGGGCAGGTTGAACGCGGAGTCGGCGCGCACGACGATGTTGGAGAAGTAGTCGGCCCGCGTCAGGCCGACGACCGGCTCGGCATTGGTGCGGACGCGGAAGACCACGTATTCGGCGGGGCCGGTCAGGACGAGATCGACCCGCTTCGCGTTCAGGGCCTCGACGGCTGCGGTCCGGTTCGGGACGGGGAAGAAGCGGAAATCGATTCCCGAGCTGTCCTTGAGCGCCTTCTGGAAGGGCCCCCACTCGCGCTGCAGGTTTTCGAGCCCGACGATGTCGGTCACGGCGAAGCGCAATTCCGTCGACTGCGCGCGTGACGGCGCCGCGGATGCCACGAGGGCGGAAGTGGCCGCGCTGAGGGCGAGGCCGCGACGGGAGAGGTCTAGCATGCGTGTGTCTCCGTGCGATGAGATGAGCAGATGCAATCTCGGGCGCGCGGTTTGCCGGCGCGTGACGCTTCCGGGTCCGGATCGTGATCGCGTCGTGGTTGACTCCCGGTGGCGTCGCTCGCTACATCGCTGCCTACGTGGCGATTTGGGCCGGCCGGCTTGCGGGCCACGTTAAACAATCCGCTAAAAGGCCGGAGGTGTTCCCCGAAAGACGCCCCGGCCGAAGGCCGGGGCGTCTTCGTCTGCGAGGAACACATGGGCAAGGAATCCGGGACCGCTTCGCGAAACTGGGGCAACCGCACGCGCGCCGTGCGCGGGGGGCTCGACAGGTCGGGCCACCAGGAGACGGCCGAGGCGATGTACCTCACCTCGGGCTTCGTCTACGACAGCGCGGAGGAGGCCGAGCAGGCCTTCGCGTCCAAGAAGAGCACGCGCTACGTCTATTCGCGCTTCGGCAACCCGACCGTCGCGATGTTCGAGGAGCGCCTGCGCCAGCTCGAGGGCGCCGGCGCCTGCCGCGCCGTGGCGAGCGGCATGGCCGCGGTCTCCGCGAGCCTGCTCTGCCAGGTGCGCGCCGGCGACCGCGTCGTCGCCAGCCGCGCGCTCTTCGGCTCGTGCCAGTACATCGTCGGCGAGCTGCTGCCGCGCTACGGCGTGGAGGCCGTGTTCGTGGACGGCACCGACGAGGCGCAGTGGCGCGACGCGCTGTCGCGCCCCGCGAAGGCGGTATTCCTCGAGACGCCCTCCAACCCGATGCTCGAGGTGATCGACCTGCCGATGGTCGCGGCGCTGGCGCGCAAGGCCGGCGCGCGCGTCGTGGTCGACAACGTCTTCGCCACGCCGCTGCTGCAGAAGCCGCTCGAGCTCGGTGCGGACATCGTCGTCTACTCGGCGACCAAGCACATCGACGGCCAGGGCCGCTGCCTCGGCGGCGCCGTGCTCGGCTCGGCCGAGTGGGTCGAGGCGGAGCTCGTCCCCTTCCTGCGCCATACCGGGCCGGCGCTCTCGCCCTTCAACGCCTGGACGCTCGCCAAGGGGCTGGAGACGCTCGACCTGCGCGTCGCCGCGTCCTGCGCCAGCGCGCTGGCGCTCGCGCGCCGCTTCGAGGGCCATCCCAAGCTGGAGCGGCTGCGCTACCCGTTCCTCGAGTCGCATCCCCAGCACGCGCTCGCCCGCGCGCAGATGAAGGCCGGCGGCACGATCGTCACGCTCGGCTTCCGCGGCGGCAAGGAGGCGGCGTTCCGCTTCCTGGACGCGCTGGAGATCGTCGACATCTCGAACAACCTCGGCGACTCGAAGAGCCTCACCTGCCATCCGGCGACCACGACCCACCAGCGGCTGAGCGAGGCCGACAGGCTGCATCTCGGCATCGACGGCGGGACGGTCCGTCTCTCGGTCGGGCTGGAGGACCTCGCGGACCTCGAGGCCGACCTCGCGCAGGCCCTCGACGCCGCGTGAGAGGGGCGGCCGGGGGCGGCTGGACAAGGGGCGCGTGGCACATAGAATCCCGGCCCCCCACCCGCCGGCGAGAAGGGCGACGCGCATGTACAGCGAGACCACGCACGGCATCACGGTCACCGTGCGGCCCGTGTTCCTCGACGAGCAGTCCGCGCCGGCGGAGAACCGCTATGTCTGGGCCTATTTCGTGCGCATCGAGAACGGCAGCGACCGCACGGTGACGCTGCGCAGCCGCTGGTGGCACATCACCGACGCCCGCGGCCGCGTGCAGGAGGTGCGCGGCGCCGGCGTCGTCGGCGAGCAGCCGAGGCTGCCTCCGGGCGCCAGCTACGAGTACAATTCGGGCACGCCGCTCTCGACGCCCTCGGGCATCATGCGCGGCGCCTACCAGATGGAGGGAGAGGACGGCGCGCGCCTCGAGGTGCGCATCCCCGCCTTCTCGCTCGATTCCCCCCACCAGGCGGTGCGGCTGAACTGACGCCGCGCCGCAGAACAGGAGCCCTCCCGTGAAGCGCAAGAGCCCGACGACGCCTGTGGCGGCGCGCCCGACGCGCGAGCAGGCCGAGGAGGCCGTGCGCACCCTGCTGCGCTGGGCCGGCGACGACCCCGCCCGCGAGGGCCTGCTCGGCACGCCGGACCGCGTCGTGCGCGCCTACGAGGAATGGTTCGCCGGCTACAACGACGACCCGGTGGCCATCCTCGAGCGCACCTTCGAGGAGACCGAGGGCTACGACGAGATGGTCGTGCTGCGCGACATCCGCTTCGAATCCTACTGCGAGCACCATGTCGCGCCGATCATCGGCGTGGCGCATTGCGCCTACCTGCCGGACCGCCGCGTCGTCGGCATCTCCAAGATCGCGCGGGTGATCGAGCTCTACGCCAAGCGCCTGCAGATCCAGGAGAAGATGACCGCCCAGATCGCCAACGCGATCCAGGACGTGCTGCGCCCGCGCGGCGTGGCCGTCGTGGTCGACGCCACGCACCAGTGCATGACCACGCGCGGCGTGCGCAAGCCGGGCGTGAGCATGATCACGAGCCAGATGCTCGGCGCCTTCCGCGAGGACGCGGCGACGCGGCGCGAGTTCCTGGCGATGATCGGCACCGCGCCGGGCCCGCGCGGCGGCGTCTGAGCCTGGGGGCGGCGCGCGCGATGCCCGACGCGAGGCCCGTCGCCTTCGTCAACGGCGTGATGCTTGCCATGCTGGCCGCCGTCATGCTGCTGCCGGCCCTCGCGGACATGGCCTCCGGCGGGCCCGACGAGAAGGTCTTCGCGGGTTGCGCGGGCTTCACCGCCTTCGTCGGCGTCGGGCTGATGCTCGCGGCGCGCGCGCCGCGCATGGGCTTCAACCTGCGCCAGGCCTTCCTGCTCACGACGACGTCCTGGGTGGTCGTCGCGGCCTTCGGCGCGCTGCCCTTCGTCCATGGCTCGACCGCGCTGCCCTATGCCGACGCCTATTTCGAGACGATGTCCGGGCTGACCACGACCGGCTCCACGGTCATCGTCGGGCTCGACAAGGCGGGCGCCGGCATCCTGCTCTGGCGCTCGCTGCTGCACCTGCTCGGCGGCGTCGGGATCATCGTGCTGGCGGTCGCCATCCTGCCGATGCTGCGCGTCGGCGGCATGCAGCTCTTCCGCCTCGAATCCTCGGACAAGTCCGAGAAGGTCCTGCCGCGCGCGGCGCAGATCGCGACCGGCATCTCGGTCGTCTACGCGATCCTGACCGCGCTTTGCGCCCTCGTCTTCTGGGTCGGGGGGATGGGCGGCTTCGACGCGGTCAACCACGCGATCTCGACGCTCGCGACCGGCGGCTTCTCGACCTACGACTCCTCGTTCTCGCAGTTCGCCTCTCCCTTCCTCGAGGTTGCCTGCACCGTCTTCATGCTCTGCGGCGGCCTGACGCTGACGCTGTTCCTGCGCGGCTGGCAGGGCGACGCGGCGGCGATGCTGCGCGACACGCAGATGCGCGCCTATCTCGGCATCTTCGCGACCTTCTCGGTCGCGATCGGCGCATGGCTCGTGCTCGCCGAGGGACGCGAGCTCGCCTTCGCCCTTCGCCACGCGCCCTTCACCGTCGCCTCGGTGATGACCACCACGGGCTTCGCCTCCGCCGACTGGGGGCAGTGGGGGTCCTTTCCCCTCGTCCTCGTCTTCATGCTGACCTTCGTGGGCGGCTGCTCCGGCTCGACCGCCGGTGGCATCAAGATCTTCCGCTTCCAGGTCCTGCTCGAGGTCGGGCGCGCGCAGATGCGCCAGGCGCTGCTTCCCTCGGGCGTGTTCGTCGCGAAGTACAACCGCAAGCCCATCACCGACGCAGTCGCGCAGTCGGTGCTCGCCTTCGTCACGCTCTTCGGGTTCACCTGGGCGGTGACCGCGGCGGCGCTCGGGCTCTGCGGCCTCGACCTCGTGACCGCGCTCACCGGCGCGGCGACGGCGCTCGCCAATGTCGGCCCCGGCCTCGGCGACGTGATCGGGCCCTCCGGCAGCTTCGCGCCGCTGCCGCCGGCGGCGAAGTGGATCCTCTCGGCCGCGATGCTGCTGGGCCGGCTCGAGCTCATCACCGTGCTGGTGCTGTTCAGCCGGCGCTTCTGGCGCGACTGACGTCGCCGCGCCGCCGCGCCGGGGCGGCGCGCCTCAGCGCAGGAAGGGCGCGAGGTGCGCGCGCACCTGGCGCTCGAGCTCGGCGTCGAGCGTCTCCATCGCCTGCTCGGTCAGCGCGTACCAGGCGCGCTCGCGCGCGGCCAGCGCGATGCCCTCGGCGACGCTGCGCGAGCCCGCCGCCCGGGCGTCGCAGCTCGCCACCACGACGCCGCTGCGCGAGTCGCGGATCTCGATCGTCGCCGCGAGCGCGAGGTCGTAGCGCATGTCCTGCTGGCTGGTCATCGTCGCGCGAAGCCCGGTCTCCTTCCTGAGCTCGGTCTCCGTCATCGCCGCCTCGCGCACGATGAAGACCGCGGCGCTGCCCGTGTCGCCGGTCGCCGCGAGGCGATCCGATCCCCAGCGCCGCACCGTCTCCACCGGCGACACCGGCACCTCGTGCTCGATGTTGGGACGGCGCATCGGGGGCGCGTAGGTGCTGCGCAGCTCGACGCGCTCTACGGCGAGGCGGAACACGCCCTTGTGCGAGAAGGTGATGGCGGGGAAGACCGGCGCCGGCGGCGTCTGGGTGCAGGCGGCGAGGCCGGTGGCCGCGATGCCGCCGGCGAGGAACTGGCGTCGCGCTGCGCGCGGATGGTGCTTCATGTCGTGGCCTCCGTTTCGGGTCGTGCATGGAGCGCGGCGACCTCGGCGTCGTCGAAATCGTAATGCGCGCTGCAGAACTCGCAAGTCACGCGCACGACGCCGTCCACCTTCATCTCCGCGAGCTCGGCGCCGGGCAGGCAGGCGAGCACGCCCTCGACGCGCGCGCGCGAGCAGCGGCAGGCATGGCGCAGGCGCGACGGGCGGTAGATGCGCACGCCCTCGGCGAGGAAGAGCCTGTCGACGAGCTTCCAGCCCGGCAGGGCCGGATCGACGAGCTCGGCGTCGCGCGCGCTGCTCATCAGCACGAGCATGCGGCGCCAGAGGTCCTCGGCGTCCTCGTCGCCGGCGCCGAGCGGCAGGTCGATGTCGCGCCCCTCCGCCGAGCCCTGCGCGTCGCCTGGCGGCAGCGCCTGCACCATCAGCGCGCCTGCGCGCCAGGCGCCCGACGCGTCGCGCCGCGCCGCGACCTTGAGCCCGGCGCGGAACTGCTCCGACTGGTGGAAGTAGTGGTGCGCGCACTCGGCGAGCGTCGCGCCGGCAAGCTCGACGATGCCCTGGTAGCGCTCCATCTCCGCGCCCTGGTCGACGGTGAAGGCGAGGTAGCCGGCGCCGAAGAGCCGCGGCACCGAGGGCGTCGCCGCGCCCAGCGCCTCGACGCGCGCCGCGTCGAACTGGGCATAGCCCCGCAGCGCGCCGGCCGTCGTCACGTCGGCGACCATCAGCCGCACCGGCCCGTCGCCCTTCACCTGGATGGAGAACACGCCCTCGTACTTGAGCGTGAGCGCCAGCGCCGCGCCGAGCGCGACGAGCTCCGCCAGCGCCTGGCCGACCAACGGCGGATAGGCGTGGCGGCCGACGATCTCGTCGACCGCCGGGCCCAGCCGCACCAGCCGGCCGCGCACCGCGTCGACCTGGAAGGGCAGGACGATGTCGTCGACGGGCAGGTCCGCGGGCGCGTCCCCGGCCATGTCCGCGCCGCCCGGCCGCGCGGCCTCAGGCATCGAGGTTCACGACCCTGAGGGCGTTCTCCTGGATGAAGTCGCGGCGCGGCTCGACGACCTCGCCCATCAGCGTCGCGAAGATGCCGTCGGCGTCCTCGACATGCGCGATGCGCACCTGCAGCAGGCGGCGCGCGGCCGGGTCGAGCGTCGTCTCCCAGAGCTGGTCCGGGTTCATCTCGCCAAGGCCCTTGTAGCGCTGGATGGAGACGCCCCTGCGGCCCATCTCCGCAACCGCGTCGAAGAGCCGGGTGGGCCCGGTCACGTGGATGGGCGCGGGCGGCTCGCCGCGCTCTGGCCGCGGCGGGTGCAGCTTCGCGAAGCGCCCGTAGACCTCCTGGAACTCGCCGGCCATCTCGACCAGGCGCCGCGCCTCGAGCGAACCCACGGCCTGCATGTCGATCGTCGCGCGGTCGGTCTCGCCGCGCAGGCGGCGCTCGAAGACGAGGCTGCCGTCGCGCGCCTCGCCGGTCCAGCCGCGGTCGGTGTCCGGCGACAGCGCGTCGAGCCGCCGCGCAATCACGCGCGCGACCTCGCCGCCCTGCCGCGCGTCGCCGAGGATCGCGGGGTCGAGCGCGCCGAGGATCGCGGCCTGCTCCACCGCGTCGCGGTTGCCCGCGCGCCGCGCCAGCGGCGTGATGAGCGCGCGCGCCGCGCGGGCCTTCTCGACGATGCCGCGCAGGTCGGCGCCGGCGCGCTGCGCGCCGTCGCTGCCGACCAGCGTCGCGCCCTCGATGCCGCCCGCGATCAGGTGGTCCTCGAGCGCGCGCTCGTCCTTGAGGTAGACGGCGGACTTGCCGCGCGCCGCCTTGAACAGCGGCGGCTGGGCTATGTAGAGGAAGCCGCGCTCGATCAGCGGCCGCATCTGGCGGAAGAAGAACGTCAGCAGCAGCGTGCGGATGTGCGAGCCGTCGACGTCCGCGTCGGTCAT